>JBKHIW010000315.1:0-3168 GCA_046538465.1 Desulfobacteraceae bacterium
CTCCATAAGCTCTCTTGGTCTTGCGATCTTTGATCACTTGGTTCCCCTTACCACCACGGCCTTCAGGTTCTTGGACCCCAGGACACTGCCCGTCCCGCAGGCCCCGGCGGCTCGGTGGAGCTCCAAGGGTATCGCGCCGAAGACCAAGTTTTCGCCGGCCGGTCCTATGGCTATGACCCGTGCTTCCGGGTCGTTCATTTCCTCCTTTAAGATGCTGTCCGTCTCCGAGACCGTTTTGCCTTTGAGGTGGGCCGCATCCCTCAATTCCACCCGGTCGTCTTCGATCAGCAGGTATACGAGTTTGTCAGACTTCCCGTAAAACACGATGGAATCGTATCCGGCCCATTTCAATTCTCCGCCGAAGTAGGAGCCCAAATTGGCGTCTCCAAACACACCGGTAATAGGGGATCTTGCCACGGAAACACAAATCCTGCTTGCACTCAGACTGTTTCCGCAAAGACTTCCCGGTCCGATGGCCACTATATTTTCCGGACTGAAAGGGTCCTTGGTTTTGGGATCGAAATCATCGTAGAGGATCTTGGAGTTGAATCCGCGGCCGCCTATGAAGGCCCTGGCAAACGCCGGATCCAGTGGATCCTTGACCACTTTCCCTTCGCTCAGATACGCCTTTAGAATAGTTCCACCCCAGCCATACATGTCTTGTCCTCCTTTGCCCGTAACCGGAATCACCTCTCGGCCGGCTATTGTCAGGAGCTTGGGAAGCTCCTCACGTGTTCTTCGTAGCGAGACGCCGCTCTACGCTGCTTCAACAGCACACCCTTGGATGCGGGCATGTATTGCAAGGCCTTTGCTGAGCAGAATTGAACGCACTGAGGGTCGCCGCCGCAGAGGTCGCATTTTACAACCTTTCGGGTATCAGGCTTTACTGTAAGGGCACCGAAAGGGCAGACACTGATACACATACGACACCCAATACAGGTCTTTTCATCTATGACCATGGCATAAGTTTCAGGGTCCCGCTGGATGGCTTGCGCCGGGCAGACGGCCGCGCAGGGGGCGTCTTCGCACTGCTGGCACACTATCGGTATGTCGACCCCTTGAATCTCCCAACTCATCACATGGATTCTGGACTTCATCGGGTTGATTTCATTTTCGTGCTGCAAGGAGCAGATGAATTCACAGACCTTACAGCCTGTGCATTTGTCTGGGTCCACGATCAAGACCTTGTCCATAACCACCTCCCTCATATTAGACGTTCTCCGGGCGGCCTTCGCTGATGCAAGGCCGCCCGAGAAGCTTCAGCCTTCCTCATAGTGCTTTCTCACCAGCTTTGCCTTGTATTCGTACTTGGGCAGGGAGTCAGGAGGAACGAGCTCGATATTGGCCCTGAAAATCAACTTTTCCCTGATAAGTGCCTCGAGCTCCTTCTTGATGGCCTCGAGATCTTTCTCTGCTTGTCCGTGTTCCACCTTGATATGAATGGGAGGCGCCCATCCGGCCGGAGGCGGCTCATAGATCTGGATCTCGATCGCCCCTGTGGTCCTCGGCGAGAGGCTGGCCACCGTGTCCCGCACCGCCGCGGGATAGACATTCACCCCCTGGACCGTGATCATGTCGTCCGTGCGCCCCAGGACCCGTATCCCATAGCCCGTGCGGCCGCACTCGCATTCGGTCTGGGTGACCTCGATGTGATCCCTGGTCCTGAACCTGACCAGGGGGATGCACTCCCGGTCCAAAGAGGTGTAGACCAGCTCCCCGCGGACGCCTAAGGCAGGCTCCAGGACCTCTCCTGTCTCGGGATTGATGATCTCGGGATGAACGATACCCTGGGCGATGAAGTGCATGCCCTTTTTGTACCGGCATTCTGACCACATCTCCCCGCACATGTCCCCGTTTCCCATCATTTCCAGAAACTTGCATCCAAAGGTGTCTTCCACCTCCTGCCTGAGCGCGGGGATGGCCGCGCCTGGTTCTCCACCGGCCAGGATGACCTTGATCCCCAGGTCCTTGGGCTCGATATTTCGCTTCCTCAGGGATGCGGCGAAGTGGAGTGGGAATGACGAAGTGGACAGGAACGCATTGGCCCCGATGTGCTGGAAGGCCGCGATCAATCTGTCCGTGGCGCCCACACCGATGGGGATCACCGTGCCGATATGCTCGAGAGCGTCAGCGTATGAGGCGGCAATAAAGAACGGGGCCACCACTAGGGGGACGATGGAGTCAGGCCTGAATCCGCCGGTCCAAAAGGCCCGGCAGGCGGCCTCTCTCCATACCTCGATATCCCGCTTGCTCACTCCGATGAATGTAGGCCTCCCTGTGGTGCCGCTGGTCGAGTAGACCCGCTTGACCTTTTCCTTCGGGCAGGCCATGTGCGCGCCGAGCGGCGGGTTGGATATCTGGCTGTCCCGAAGCTCGGCCTTTTCAGTAAAGGGCAGCTTGGATAGATCTTCCAGCCGTTTGATATCACCGAGCTCCAAGCCTGCTTCGGAGAACTTTTTTTGATAAAATGCCGAGTTTTCCCATACGTATTTCAGCTGACGCAAGAGAGCCTTCTCCTGTACGTCGTGAAATCTTTCCGGGGAAAGGGTCTCCATTTCCTCGTTCCAGTATTCAGAATATTCAGCCATCACTGCCCCTCCTTGTAGGCGTGTTTCTGTTGATTGGGTCGATCATCGCCCCTCCTGTGTTTAGAAATGGAGGGGGCGGCGGAAAAGGACCGCCGCCCGCGCAGGTTCCTATCCCTACCATCCCGGGGGCCGGGAGATGGTGATGTGCGGCCTCACTTCCTCCTCTGTCGGGATCCAGCCGGGCTTTATATCCTTGCCCAATGGATGGACCTCATGGGCGCCGCGGCCTTCCGGGAATCCCTTCTTTTTCAGCTCTTCCCTGGCCTTCTTGGTGGCCTCTTCGTCGATCCGGTAGTCGCAGGCCTCTACGTCCACCTCTTCAATCACCACCCCATAAAACTTCTTGGCTTCATCAATGGTGAGCCACTCGTCCATTACGTCTTCGAGCACCAATTGGGTCTCCCGTTCCAGTGGATCCCCGAATCCGCCGCCCCCGCTGGAGGTGTAATAGATTTGGTCTCCGGCCTTGAGGTGGACGCCTGTTGCATACATGCCGGCGTTATATTCCTTGTCGGTGTCCTTGTTTATAATCAGGGCGCAGCCTCCCCCGTTCAGGCCGCCGCTGATTCCAAACGGTGGG
>JBKHIW010000316.1:0-3164 GCA_046538465.1 Desulfobacteraceae bacterium
CTGCCTCTTTAAGATTAGGAGCTTTGGTTCCCTGGTCATGCTCTTCAGGGCGCCTCATACTTGCACATCAAGACGCCGCCGCACGCTCCACTTCACCTATGGCCTTATCTCCAAGTACCCTGTCGATGTCGATGAGGATCTTCACCGACTCTCCGATCTTGGCCATTCCCATGATGTAGCGTGTGCTGTCACCGGCGCCCAGATCCGGCGCCGCCTCAACATCGCCTTCCTGGATGTTCAAGACCTCGGAGACCGAGTCCACGATGATCCCCATCTGAACGGTCCCGTTCTTTGAGACGACTTCCACGATCACGATGCACGTGCGGTCCGTGTACTCCATCTCCTCTATGCCGAACCGGATCCTGAGATCAATGACCGGAATAACCTTCCCCCTCAGGTTGATGACGCCCTTCACAAAAACACTCGTCCTGGGGACCTTGGTGATGGGCATCATGCCTATGATTTCCCGGATCTTGGTGATGGTTATCCCGTATTCCTCTTTGCCAAGGGTGAACGTGAGCACCTTTCCTCCTCTGATAGAGGCCGCCCTGTCTTCCTCATCGAGCGATAAAGCGATTCCCGGGTCATTCATGATCTTACCTCCCTCAAGTATTTGGCCGCCTGCCATCATGCTGATGGGGCTAAGAGCTGTTCATCTAAAATCTTTTCGAAATGACAACCGAAAATTGACCCACTTTGACAGCCGAAAATTGACCCACCCCGGTTTGTGTTCTTCGGTTGTCCTGTTCCTTTCGAACCGGGTGTTTCCCTGCTGGCAGTCGGGCGGGAACGGAGGGAGCCCATAGATGGCTCCCGGAGTTCCCGCCGTTCAGCCTTCATCGGAGGACGGTTTTTGCTTCAGGGTGTCCTTCAAACGGTAACTCTCCCAGCTGCAGTTGATTACATGGGCCCTGTGTGTGACCCGGTCCAGCAATGCTGCGGTCAAATTGGGATCCCCGAAGATCTCGGTCCAGTTCCCGAACCCCAGGTTCGTCGTGATGATCACAGGCTTCTTCTCATGGCGTTCCGCGAGAACCTGAAACAGGAGCTCCGCTCCGTCCTTGGAGAAGGGGACGTAGCCCAGCTCGTCAACGATCAAGAGGCCGTAGGAGCTATATCGCTTCATCACCCGACTCAGGATCTTTTCGTCCCGGGCTTCGATCAGCTCATTGGCCAGGGCGCAGCCCGTGACAAAGCGCGTCCGCCATCCTTGCCGGCAGGCCTCCATCCCGAGAGCTGTCGCCAGGTGGGTCTTTCCAGTACCGCTCCGGCCCATGAAAATGACATTGCGCGCCTCCTGGATATAGTCTCCTTCCAGCAGCTCTCTTATGTGCCGCACGTCGAGGCCCGGCGCCGCCTCGAACTGGAAGGTCTCGATGGGCTTCATCAGGGGAAAGCGAGCTTCGCGGATCCGTCGCTTGCGACCGTTCTCGAGGCGGGTGGTCACCTCCAGCTCGCTGAGGTTGAGCAGGAACTCCGCGTAGTCCTCCTTGCTCTCTCGGGCTTGACGCAGCTGCGCATCCAAGTGACTGAGCACGGCCGAGAGCTTCAAGGCCTTCAGGTTGCTGACCAGCTGTGCTTCGACGGCGGGGTTCATGAGACACCTCCAATCCGCGAGTATACGGAGATATCCGGTGAGGGCAGGGTGTGCCACGCCTCCAAGGGGGGCGGCCAATGCTCACGGTCTGCGCTGCGCTTCCGCTGCAGCAGATGCTCCACGGCCTCCTTGGAGCTGACCCCGGCGGCGAGCGCTCCCTCCACGCCCTCAATCACCTCGCTGTCATCATGTTCCCCAAAAAGCATCAACACCCCGATGAACTCTTTGGTCCCATGGGCCGGTCCGTGGGCATCTCGAAATCGCACAAGGAGCTTTTCCAGCGACATCGGCCAGGCAGGCCTCCACTGCCGGATGGGCCGAGCGCTTTCAAACGCCTGGGGGCGTCGTTCCAGGAGATCCAGATAATGCAGGGGATCCAGCTGCCACTTGTTGTTGCCGTACAACCTTTCGTGCGTCGCGATCCGCCGGCTCGCGTAAAAGATCTCCAGCCGCTCCACATACAGCACTACCCTCACCCTCAGACCGGCGTATTGGCTCGGAACCGAGTAGCGGTTCTTGTCCACCACCACCGTAGAGAACTTGTCCACCTTCGCCGACACGGTGTCCAGATTGCTGAAAGGGACCTCCGGAAGGGATAGAAGATGCTTCTTCTCTTCTTCAAAGTACTCGTTGACCGACTTGTCTCGCCCTGCAATGCGATGATCCCCGTACGCGTGGCACTGGGCGAGCAGATAGGCATTGAGCTCCCGAAGGCTTTCCACCCGGGGGAGCGGCACCATGAAGTTTCGCCGCGCATAGCCCACAAGCCCCTCCACACCTCCTTTTTCGTGGCCCTCCCCCGGATTGCAGAACCGCGCCTCAAAGTTGTAATACGCCCGGAACTTCTCAAAGCTCTCCTGAAGCCGGCGGTCCTTGCCCTTCAAGATCTTCTCAACCACCGGGGTCAGATTGTCGTAGATCAGCACACGAAAGACGCCGCCGTAAAACTCGAATGCTCCCATGTGTCCTTCGAACAGCGCCTGCTGCCTCTCGCAGGGGAAGCACTGCACAAAAGGCTTGCCGCTTCCCTTCGGACGCATGCAAAAGAGCTTCAGGGCCGTGTACACGCTGGCGATCATCGCATAACAGCCGCCCCAGTCCACTTCGGCTTCCAGCCCCAGTTCAGGCTCCAGCGGGATGAACACGTCCGGCGGCGTCAGTCCCAACTTCCGGCGAGCATCCTGCACATACCTCCTCACCGTGCTCTGCGAGCCCTCAAAACCACACTCCGTGCGCAGCCGGTTGTAAACCCGCACCGCCGTGTGCCGCTGCTTGCGCGGACGCTCCAAATCCTCCTTCAGCCACTGGTCAATCGTCGTCAGGTGAGGGCCCAGCACAGGAAAAGGCTGCATCACTCTCGCACTGTAGCCTTCGTATTCCCCTTCCAGGGCCCTCCTGATCGTGTTCCGGGCATGCCCCGTATCTCGAGCGATCTCCCGGATGCCTTTGCCGTACACCCTGTGAGCGATTCGAATGTAATCATACTGTTCCAATGTGATCATCTCCTCACCCCCGATAACCTGGCCGCTGAATTCTTCTGGCCTATTATCGGGCTTCTGTGAGGTGG
>JBKHIW010000317.1:0-3156 GCA_046538465.1 Desulfobacteraceae bacterium
TACCGGGACCGGATCGGATACCATCAGGAGGGGGCCTGTGTCCACCCCGCGATCGGTCCACAGGGTGGAGGACCTCAGCTCGGTCTCGCCTGCCAGGATGGCATCCAGCACGGCCCGGTCGCCCACGTACTTGCGGCTCCCGTCGGGATTGCGCAGGGACAGATCAGCAGGATGAACATTGACGCATCCGCTGAGGGTGATATAGCTCATGTATCCGCCCAGGGCGACCAGGTCGATCTCAAAGGCCCGCAAGACTGCTGCCGCCACCTTGTCATACTCCTTCCGAGCGGCAAGTCCGGCGGGCGTGGAAACCGTCCGCTCCAGCCCGCGCAGGCGGTGGAACGCGCGAATGTCGTAGCTCATGTAAGGCAGCCCATACTCCAGCGCTATGGCCTCTCCCTTGGACCCGCCGTCCGAGCGGTCGCTGAAAATCAGCGTCACTTCGAAAGGGGGGCGGCCTTTCTTGCGTTGAAGGTCCTGCTGTCTATCCAAGAGCCTTACCACGTTACTTCCTGAGCCGGACATAAAGGCCGCCACCTTCATGGGACGGTTCGTCTCTTTAGGATCAAAGATAGGTATGGGTTCCATGAGTCAGCCCACGGGTTTAAGCGTTGATTCCATGCCCGGCTTCTCCTTGAGCCGGGCCGACTTCCAGAGACAGGCCAAGGCCCCGGCCGCCCGCTCAGGGGTGGGGAAATTGACCAGCACGACCGAGCGCTCAAGATCCTCTATCTCCCGGTCCCAGACTTCGGAAGGTGCAAGCAGACAGGCCACTACCGGCTTTCGCTGCCCCCATTCCTTTAAAAACTCGGATATCCCGGTTATTGCATGCCTGTTGGCCGAGGCGAACATCATGAGCAGCAACACCGCGTCAATGTTTTCATCCCCGAGCACCGCCCGCATCATCTCGGTGATAGTCCTGCTGTCGTACCAGGCCGGCCCCATGTCCACAGGGTTGACCCTGAGGGCCAGGGGAGGGAGTAATTCGTCCACCCTTTCAGCGGTCTCCGGCGTGAACCGCGGAACCACCAACCCCTCGGCCTCGCCTGGCCCGTCAGCACCGCGACCCGGTTCCCCGCGGGCAGCGGTGAAAAAGCGAGCGCCCTGGAGGCGTCCAGCAACTCCTCGGTCCCTTCCACCCTGAGGACCCCTGCCTGGCGGAAAAGTCCGTGGTACAGCTCGTCGCGGCCGGCCAGGGATCCGGTGTGAGAAAGGGATGCCCGCACGTCGCATCATCCCGGCCAACTCCTCCTGACGGCGGTCTCCGTCGGGGTCGTCTATTTCCTTGAATCCAGCGGTGATCAAGACTATTCCGCCGACCCTCTTTTCACCGCAGGCTTCGAGTACCTCCGGGACCAGGGCCGAGGAGACTACAACCACGGCAAGGTCCACTTCCCCCTGGATTCCGGTGACATCAGGAGCCGCCTTGAGTCCCAGTATATCCCCGGCCTTCGGGTTGACGGGCACAATGCGCCCCTGGAACCCGCCCTTGGTCAGGCTGGTCATTACGTGCCACCCGAGTTTCTCCGGGTTCTGGGAGGCGCCGATCACTGCGACCGTGCGGGGCTCGAAAAGGGGCCGAAGATTCAATATCGGGTCGGAGTACATTTTCCTCTGCTCCCTCGGTTTAACCTTATATTTACCAGCACCGAGCCTTGTCAGCAACCTACAAATCCTCTATATTGATTATTGACGGTCTCGCAAAAACCCGCTCCACCGCCTGGAACCTCGTAACCCCTTGAAACCAGCAAGGCGAATAACCGGGTCAGGGACTTTTTGCAATTCCGTCAATGTCCTGAAAAAGCCCTATTGAGCTCGGCCGGCGGGGTCTTGTCCAACATGAGGCTTCAAGCGCGGGAGACCGCCGGCCCGGGGGAGGATGCAATGGAACGGATTGAGATTGTAGCGGGCAGGGAAATCCTGGATTCCAGGGGCAACCCCACTGTGGAAGTCGAGGTGCACCTGAGAGACGGATCCGTAGGCCGGGCCGCTGTCCCCTCCGGGGCCTCCACCGGAAAGTATGAGGCCGTGGAGCTTCGGGACAAGGCCAAAAAGAGATATGGGGGCAAAGGGGTGGAAAGGGCCGTGGAGAACATCAACCGCGTGATCGCCCCGGAACTCCTCGGGATCCCGGCCACTGATCAGCGCTTGGTGGACAAGACGTTGATAGAGCTCGACGGGACCGCGAACAAGAAAAAGCTCGGGGCGAACGCGGTCCTGGGAGTCTCCCTGGCTGCGGCCCGTGCTGCGGCCGCCGCCCTGTGCATGCCGCTTTATAGGTACCTTGGCGGCGTGAATGCATGCCGACTCCCCGTTCCCATGATGAACATACTGAACGGAGGAGCCCATGCAGCCAATAACGTGGATCTTCAGGAATTCATGATAATGCCTATAGGAGGCGGAAGCTTCAGGGAGGCCCTGAGGATCGGGGCCGAAGTTTTCCACGGCCTGGCCCGGGTGCTAAGGAAAAAAGGCCTTTCCACGGCCGTAGGAGACGAAGGGGGATTCGCCCCCGATCTCAAGAGCAATGACGAGGCCGTGGATATGGTCCTGGCGGGAATCGAAGATGCCGGGTACAAACCCGGTCAAGACGTGGTCATGGCCCTGGATCCTGCCTCTTCCGAGTTTTTCAAAAACGGGCGCTATGTGTTTTCCAAGTCCGACGGCTCCAAGCTAACCCCCGAGGAGATGATAGGTTTTTACGCGGACTGGGCTGATCGCTACCCTATTGTGTCCATCGAGGATGCGCTGGCTGAGAACGATTGGCGGAACTGGAAGACCCTTACCCGGAGGCTGGGCGACCGGGTCCAGTTGGTGGGCGACGACCTGTTCGTGACCAACACCAAACGCATAAACCGGGGTATCCGGGAGGGCGCGGCCAATGCCGTGCTTATAAAGCTCAACCAGATAGGTACACTGAGCGAGACCCTGGACGCCATCGATACCGCCCACAGAGCGGGATGGAAGGCCGTGGTGAGCCACCGTTCAGGTGAGACCGAGGACACCTTCATCGCCGACCTGGCCGTGGCCGCCGGCACCGGCCAGATAAAGACCGGGAGCCTGTGCCGTTCCGAACGCGTCTGCAAATACAACCAGCTTCTGAGGATCGAAGAGGAGCTGGGGGACGGGGCCCGGTTTGAATGGTCCCCACCGGGG
>JBKHIW010000318.1:0-3155 GCA_046538465.1 Desulfobacteraceae bacterium
CCGTTCGAATATCTCAAGGACAACATGACAGAACTTCTAGCCAATATGGATATGGCGGCAAACAGAATAGCCAGGATAGTCACAGATCTAAAAAACTTCTCACGTCGTTCCAGCGTCACCGAAAGAGTCCCTGTAGATCTGAACACGGCCGTTGAAAACGCCCTGCGCCTGGCGCAAACCACCCTCAAAAAATCCGGCGTAAACCTGGCCTTGGATCTTTCCGGCGGCCTTCCGCCTGTGACTGCAAATCTCCAAAACCTGGAGCAGATCGCCCTCAACTTGCTGATAAACGCAGTACAAGCGGTGGAGGCGGAGAAGGGCGGCCGGGTTTGTTTGTCTACCTCGATGCTCAAGGACGGGAGGGTGGCCCTCGAGGTGGCTGACAACGGGAACGGGATTCCCGACCGAATAGCCGAGCGGGTCTTCGATCCGTTTGTGACGGATCGGCTGGATCAGGGAGGAACCGGTCTTGGGCTTTCGGTCACATACAACCTGGTGAAGGCCCACGGAGGAGAGATCTCCTTTGAGAGCTCTCCAGCCAAGGGCACCACTTTCAAGGTAGCTTTTCCAAAGGCCGAAATAAGCGACGGCGCTGCCCCCCTTTACACCGACAACGCCTGGGCAAGCGATAACAAACGATAAAATGAAATCCAAACCTGTCAAAAAAACGCCCATCCTCGTAGTGGACGACGATCAGGGATTACTCCTGAGTATAGGGGCCATCCTGGTCAGTGCGGGACTCCCGGAGCCCGCGCTGCTCTCGGACGGACGCCGGGCCATGGAGCTGCTCCGGGAACACAGATTTCACCTTGTCTTACTGGACCTTGTTCTGCCCCACATCGAGGGGATAGAGCTTTTGAGACAAATGAAAATGGAACTTCCGGATGTGGAGTGCCTGATCATAACCGCTGTCGACGATCTCCCCACCGCTGTGGAAGCCATGAAATACGGGGCCTTTGATTACCTGGTGAAGCCGCTCCAGAGGGAGAAGCTGGTCATATCTGTTCACAACGCCCTTCAAAAGCACGACCTGCTTCACAAGGTCGAGCTTCTCGAGGGAACCCGCTCATTCTCGGACCTGGACAGGCCCGAGGCATTCAATGAAATGGTCGCCGAAGACGAGGCGATGGCCATGGTCTTTCACGAGGCTGAGACCTATGCAGCGAACGACTACAACCTGGTGATAACCGGGGAGACAGGGGTGGGCAAGGACATGCTCGCCCGAATCATCCACCGCCTGAGCCCCAGATCCAGAGGCCCCTTCCTTCCCGTGAGCATGCCTGCGCTCAGCAAAAACCTCTTCGAAAACGACCTCTTCGGCCACTCCAAGGGAGCTTATACAGGGGCACTTACCGACAAGAAAGGGTTTTTCGAAGAAGCGCACGGCGGGACTCTTTTTCTGGATGAGATAACCGAGCTGGACCAGGACCTCCAGGGAGCCATATTAAGGGTGATTCAGGAAAGAGAGCTCTACCGCCTGGGGAGCACACGATCAAAAAAAGTGGATGTGCGGATCATCGCAGCCAGCAATAGAAACGTCCACGAGGAGGTGGCCAAAGGCCGGTTCCGGAGCGATCTCTATTACCGGCTTAATGTGTGCCATATCCATATACCGCCCCTCAGAGAGAGAAGGGCGGACATTCTCCCAATAGCCCGGCACTTCCTAAAAAAACATGCCGCCAAGATCGGGAGGGACATACAAGACCTCTCGCCGGAATTGGCCGAGCACCTCCTCATATTCTCCTTTCCCGGGAATGTACGCCAATTGGAAAATATCATAGCCTCAGCCGTACTCTCAGAGAGAGGCACCACCCTGAGCCTTGCCTCGGCGCTCCCTCATTTACAGGACGAGGGTGTGTCGGTCGGACTCCACGGCACCAAGCTCGATCCCCTTCTTCCCCTTGCCGAGGTGGAAAAGAGACACATCCACAGGGTCCTCGAGGCCACAGGCGGCAACCGGACCCGCGCTGCCGAGCTCCTTGGCATCGGGCTCCGCACACTCCAAAGGAGGCTCAAGGCCTATGCTTGAAAGGCCATTTTGGCGTTATGCACGTCATTTTGACGTAGCAAAAATTAACTTTCTATTTCAGCATGTTAAACTACTACCAGATATTTATGACCGTCATTTTGGCTCCCTTTTCTCATATAAGCTTATGTAGGAAAGGCCTTTTCTAATTTCATATATCATCCTGATATCTTTTTCAAACCGATTGCAGGGCCTTCCTTCCTCCAAATTGGAACGGATCTTGCTCTAATTTAGGCTTGATATGAAGCTCCTCCTGGTTGACGATGATCCGGGCACCCTCAGGGCCTTGAAACTCGGTCTTATCAGCATGGGCTATGAGGTCAGTGCAGTAGAGACCGGAGTCGAGGCCCTGGATATGCTAAACAAGGCCGGAGGAAAATCGGGGCAGGTGAGGCTGCTGGTCACTGATTTTCGAATGCCGCAAATGGACGGTCTTGAGCTTATACGCAAGGCCAAACAGGTTGAGAAGGACTTGAAAACGATCCTGGTGACGGGATACGGCACCGAGCGTCTGGAACGGCAAGCAGAAAGCTTGGGAGTCTCCGCATACTTGGAAAAGCCCTTCACGCCGGGTTGTCTGGCAAGGACCATACAGGGCGTACTCGAAGGCCTGGACATCAATTCCGAGGAGCCTCGAACTCAGTGGAGTTGAGAAATAGAAAAGAGCGGAGTGTTGAAATGGAAAAAAGTGAGATTCTGACTATCGAAGAGGCGGCTGAATTCCTTCAGCTGGGGAAGCGTTCTGTTTACAAGCTGGCCAAGTCCGGAAAAATTCCAGGCAAAAAGGTCTTGAACAAGTGGCGTTTCGAAAAAGAGAGCCTCAAGAGGTGGATCCGAGAATCGCCGCAGGAATAGCTCCTGAGGCCTATTGGATCATAATTGATTAACCTTTAGACTGAATAGGGTTGTTTATCATGGAAGAAAAAGGAGAAAACAAAATGGAAAAGGACATCCTGACCATCGAAGAGGCTGCGGAGTTTCTCAGACTTGGGAAGCGCTCCGTTTACAAGCTGGCCAAGTCCGGAAAAATCCCGGCCAAAATGGTTTTGAATAAGTGGCGCTTCGAGCGCGAAGCGCTCAGGGAGTGGGTACGCCAGGGACAGAAAAAGTAATCCAAGAAACCCCTGCC
>JBKHIW010000018.1:0-14580 GCA_046538465.1 Desulfobacteraceae bacterium
CGATGTTGACCTTGTAATCAAAACCCAGAGGGGCGGTTATCTTTTCCAGGGCGCGACCCATGGAGCCCGCTGCCGTTGAAAGCAGGGCTTCCTGCCTTTGGGCTGAGACCGCGGCGGAGAGACGTTTCCGATAGTCAAGATAAGGCTCCTCCAACGGGCTGCCGAAGACCGCCTGCAGCTCTTCTGAAAAGGGGCCTTGCATCAAAGCGGAAAGCGTTTCATGGTCGTCCCTGGCTCTTGCCTGGAGGTAGATGTCAGCCTTCCTGTCGAAATCCTCCAAGGAGGACCCGCCGGCCTTGATCCTGGACGCGCCTGGAAGGGAGAGAAAGGAAGAGCGCAATTCCTGCTTCATTTCTTCATAATGGTGTACACGCTCTTCGGGCATACCCGGATAGGTCATGAGGGCCCAAAGGACTATGGAGACGCCGAGGATCACGGTACCGGCCTTCTTTATGTACTGCCAGGTCCGCTCCCATGTGTGGATGAGAAGCCCCTTGAGAGTGGGGGTGCGGTATGGAGGGAGCTCCATTACAAAAGGTGTCTTCGGGCCCCTCAGGATGGTGGCCCGAATCAACTTGGCCGCAAAGAGCGCAAAGAACCAGGAGAGGAGGGTGAAGAGAAACATCATCTGAGCCTCTCCTCTCGGGAAGAACGCGGCGATAAAGAGTGCAAAGACCGGCAGCTTGGCCCCGCAGTTCATGAAAGGCACCACCAGCAAGGTGGCCAGACGCTCCTTGGGATCGCGGAGGGTCCTTGTGGCCATGACCCCGGGCACGGCACAACCTCCTGAGATCCCGCCGCTTATCAGCAATGCGATCACGGAGTTCCCATGAAGACCGAACCAGCGGAGAATCCTGTCGAGCATATAAGCTACTCTGGCGAGGTACCCCGAATCTTCCATTATGGAGATGGCAAAGAACAAGAACATGATCAAGGGCACGAAGCCCAGAACCCCGCCCACACCGTCGATCACCCCGGAGACTATGAGGGATTGAAGCGGACCTTCAGGTATGATTCCGGCCACCGTGCCCTTGAGCCGATCAAAAAAGAACTCCAGCCATTCCACCGGGGCGCCGCCCGCCCAGAATATGAACTCGTAGACGCAGTAAAGAACGCCTATCATGATAAGGGGACCGAGCAGTCTGCTGGTGAGGAAGCGGTCTATTCGATCGGATATGTTGAGCCGGTCCTCGGTCCGCCGTTTAACCGCCCGCCTTGTTATTGCTGCGATGTAGCCGTAACGGTAGTCCGCGATCAATCCTTCGGGTTCATCTTCCAATGTGTCCAGGATATGCTTGGATATCCTTTTGCATATGCCTTCGACCGCCCTGCTGATCTCGGGGTCACCGCGGATGAGCTTGATGATCTGTTCGTCGCCTTCCAAGCATTTCAGGGCCAGCCACCGTCGGGAATAAAGGTGTTCACCGCCTATGGACCCGCGCCTTAAGACTTCTTCTATCTCGTCGAGTCCTTGGTCGATGTCGTTGCCATAGGAGATAAGCCCGGGCTTCCACGGCGGGGGGGCTTGGGCTAGATCCACGATGCGATCCAGAAGCTCAGTTATGCCTTTTCCCGACCGCGCTACAGTGGGGACTACCGGGACTCCTAAAAGCGAGGAGAGCGCTTCGACGTCAATGCTTATGCCTCTCGACTCCGCTACGTCCACCATGTTGAGGGCGATGACCAAAGGGGCGCCGAGCTCCTTGAACTGAACCGCCAAGTAGAGGTTTCTGTCCAGGTTGGAAGCGTCGACTATATCCACCACCACATCAGGCTTTTCATTGACCAAGAAATCCCTGGCCACGATCTCTTCGAGGGAGTAGGCGGTCAAGGAATAGGTGCCCGGCAGGTCCACGACCTCTATTTCATATCCGCGGTGGCGGACAAACCCGACCTTTTTCTCCACAGTAACGCCCGGATAGTTGGCTATGTGCTGGCGGGCGCCTGTAATGGCATTAAATGCAGTGCTTTTACCCGAGTTGGGGTTGCCTGAAAGAGCGATTTTTATCTTGCGTTTCATATGAAAACCTAGGAGGGCTCATCGACTTCCACCAGGATATGGTCTGCTTCGTTGTTTCTGAGGGTGAGAGTGCAATCCAGGAGCTTCACGGCAACGGGGTCCCACAGAGGGGCCCGGCCTTGGATATGAATGGGTACGCCGGGGATCAGCCCCATCTCCCTTATTCTTCTCCCCATCTCTCCTGATGCATTAACGCGTCGTATAATTCCGCTTTGGTTGTCAGCCATATCTCGCATCTTTACGATTTTTTTCATTTCTCTCCACTAGCCCGCACAATATTGACGGCCGCGCGAAAAACCGCTCCAGCCCTGCCGGGGATACTGCCGGCCCTTGGAACTAATAAGACAAATAACCAGGCCCGGGGCCTTTTTGCAACTCCTTCGGCATTCATCGGCTGGAAAGCGCCTGATCAGTTTTTTCCGGATGCAGTGTTCGACCGGTCCTGACGGTCTGTCGGCGGACTGCAAGGCCCGGAAGGATCTCCCAGCCTCGAGCATTTATCGCAAGACTCACCAGCTGCGCAGCATGGAGGGCGCTCGCGTCCTGATATCTTCCGATAGAACCGTCTTCCCACGTAGCATGCAGCAGCCAGAACGATCAACACTACGATAACTTCTTGGAATGGAAAATCCATTTTTCAGCCCCGGCCTGTCGAAGGCAGAGTCTCTTGGGGTTCGCCTAGAAAGAATTTCCCCTTTTCGATCCATTCCTTGAGCAGGCGTGCTATCTCCAGCGCCCTGACTCTCGAGGACAGGGGCACTGATGCCACCTCTCTTCCCTCGAATCTAATCGTGCCGCTCATCAGTTCCGCATAGCTCACTCTCCCGAGGCTCTTTGGCTCGCCCTTGGGATAGTCCGCTCCATAGTCCACAATCTGGGTGAAGAGGTCTTCGTCGGATACACCCGTAAAATAAGCCATCTCCTCATCCAGGACCGGGATGGGAATCCCCAGCCCCAGGGCTATTGAGCATCCATATCCCAACATACTCACCCCCATCACCCATCGAGGATTCATCTTCTTGAGGTCGCCGGTTACCATCATGGTCCCTGAAGGGGACATGGGGACCCCGTTTTCACCCCGCGGCGCCTCTGGATTGTGTTGACTCCCCGGTCCCACTACATACCCCACAGATCCGCCGAGGAAGATCCTGGTCCCAACGCCCACGGTCCGATAATAGGGGTCGTTGAATAGCGGGCTCAAGGTCCCTGAGGTGGAGTAGTTTGCGTTCGCCCCCCGGGGTTTTAACACTCCCATATATGTATATATGGTTTTTTTAGTCAAATTTATGGCGCAATTATAGTTTTGATAGCCGTTTCTGGGGTTTACCATCATAGCGTATGGAAAGTCTTCCAGTGAGATACGCTTTTCAAGCTCCCGGTTGGGGTAGCAGTCCGTTCCGTACGCCTTGGCTCTGAGCCTTACCCGGCGGCCGGCGACCAGATCCTCTATCACGTGCCCCCCGCCGTATTTGAACTGGCCGGGGTGTATTCGATTCAGTGGGTCGTCCTCCGCGGGTTGGGTGGCGCCTAGATAAAGATCAACTGCAGCCAGGCCCGAGTAAGCCTCTACGCCGTTCAACCATACTTCAGCCGCCTTGATGGCCGGTTTTGCCGGACCAAAATTAAGAAAGACCCCTGAAGAGCACATGGGCGAGAAGGTGCCTGTGGTGACTACGTCGATTTCTCTTGCCGCCCTTTTAGGTCCCTTGTCCTTGACAATGCGGGCCATTTCATCCGCTGTGACCACAACAACCTCACCGCTCTTAATTCTGCGATTGATATCCTGGATCGTCTTGGTCGCTTTCCTGGGCATGACCTTTTCCTCTCGGATTCTAAAATAGCCTCTCACCCTAACTCCATCGGCCAACGAACTCAAGCAAAAGATCCAGTGAAGCAGGAGCATGAGAACCCCTCCATCCCGCCAGCCGGGCATGGATCTTGACTTTGTCTGTACCATGGAATAAGCATAGTGGCTTGTTAATGGCGGTGGACGAGGGCAGCGGGGTGCAGGGGATCCGGCAGACTACTTGACTGGAAGCAGGGGGGGTGAAATGAGCCCTGGTGTGAAGTTGGGAGATTTCGTACTCGGCCCGGAGGGGTCTTTTTTTATAGTGGCCGGCCCCTGTGTGATCGAGGACGAGGAGACCACATTCCGCGTGGCTGATTTTCTCCGAGACACCTCTGATGTCACGGGCATACCTGTCATCTTCAAGACCTCATATGATAAGGCTAACCGCACCTCCCTGGATTCGTACCGCGGGCCTGGATTAGATGCCGGCCTGGAGTTGATCCAACGGGTAAAGGAGCGTACCGGCCTCCCGGTGCTCTCGGATGTCCATTCAGTAAGGGAGGTCCACAGAGCGGCGGGTGTTCTTGACGTCATCCAGGTCCCCGCATTTCTTTGCCGGCAGACAGATCTCCTCCTGGCAGCCGGAAGAACAGGCCGGTTGGTAAACCTTAAGAAGGGCCAGTTCATGGCGCCCTGGGACATGCACGAGGCGGCCCGAAAGGTGCTGTCCACCGGGAATTCGAATGTGGTCATTACCGAGCGGGGCTCCTCTTTCGGGTATAACAACCTGGTGGTTGATATGCGGGCCATACCCATCATGAAGGGCTTAGGCTTTCCGGTGGTATTCGACGCAACCCATAGCGTGCAGCTTCCCGGAGCCGCCGGGGGGAGCTCCGGCGGGCAAAGAGAGTTCGCTGGATACCTGGCGCGTGCAGCGGTAGCGGCCGGTTGCGACGGCGTGTTTATGGAGGTACACCCGGATCCTGAAAGAGCCCTGTGCGACGGGGCCAATTCCTTGCCCATAAGCCAAGTACGCTCGTTGCTCGTTCTTCTCAAAGAGATCCATGCATTGGTCCGGTCTCGGTAGGATGTGCCAGCCCCGGAGGTGGAAATTGCTCTTTACACTTGGCGGGCCCCTCCGGTATATTTATTGCAAAGTGAAGGCGAATGAACCGAATAGTCACCAGATATTGGCCGCTGCTGGGCATCGCTCTCCTGGCCGGAGTCGTCTTGGCGTTCATGCTCAGCTCGTCAAAGAACGGGGGGTCTCTTCGCAGCTCCATCATGCAGGACGACGAGCTGGAGGATGGAATAACTCTCAGCGATATCCACTACACCCAAGACGACCCTGGTCAGGGTATGCAATGGGTTTTGGACGCCGAACAAGTCCGGTTTTCCAGGGATAGGACTTATTTTTCCTTTCGGGATTTTCATATGAAACTTTTTCCGGAAGGGTACCCGCCGCTTGAATTGAAGGGACTTCGCGGCGATTATGATAAATCGACGGAACAAATAAGCCTTGAGGGTGATTTGCGTGGAAAGTCTGAAAACGGCTATCGAATGTGGGCGGATCGGCTTCTTTACAATCATGCTAAGGGGATCTTGACCACGGACGGGTTTGTAAGGATAAAAGGCCCCTTTTTTACCGTCTCGGGTTATGGAATGCACTTTGATCTGGTGAATGAGCGTCTGCGTCTGCTCTCCAGGGTCACGACCTCTTTGGTGGAGGACGTGCTCGGTTGAGCCGGAAAGGGGTCGGGTTGTTGATGAGGGTTCTCGCATACATTTTGATTTTGCTAGGATTGATGCTTCCCTTAAACGGCGTCGTCGCGCAGACCGGCCCGGACGAAGAATCCCCGGAGGCTGAAGACGAGCGCCTGGTAATCCACTCGCAGACCTTGGAGATAAATAATAAGGCCAGGACCGTCTTATTTACAGGGGATGTTGATGCAAGGAAGAGCACCTTTACCATAAAATGCCGTGAGATGCTTCTTTACTACCAGGATGACGCCGAAGGTGATGCCGATGCGGCTGAGGGCATGAACGTGGAAAAGGCGGAGGCGACTGGAGACGTCGTAATAACCAGGGCCGATGGCGGCAGAGCAATGGCAGACAAGGCGGTGTACTATCAGGCCGAGGAGAAGATAGTGCTTACGGGGAACCCCGTGGTCAAGCAGGGGGAGGACTTTGTTGAAGGATCCCGAATCATATTTTTTGTCCGGGAAAACAGAAGCATTGTGGAGGGGTCCGATAAGGAGCGGGTCAGGGCCGTGATCTTTCCAGACAGGGAAGAGAGGTAGCGGCTTTTGGCGGGCGGCTCCGGCGAGATTCTCGAGGCCAGGGGTTTGGTCAAGCTGTACGGCGGGAACCGCGTCGTGGACGGGGTGGACATGACCATCCGGCGACGCGAGATCGTCGGGCTCCTGGGTCCCAACGGCGCCGGAAAGACAACCACCTTTTATATGGTGATCGGGCTCGCCCGGCCGGATGAAGGGAGGGTGCTGCTGGACGGCGAGGAGATCACCCGGGAGCCGATGTATCTGAGGGCGAGGAGGGGGATCAACTACTTGGCGCAGGAGCCCTCCGTATTTCGAAAGCTCACCGTTGAGGAGAACCTGGTTGCGATAATGGAGGCCTTGAATGTACCGCGGCACGATATAAAGGCCAGGGCGGAGAAGCTGCTGAAGGAGCTCAACATAGCTCATCTTGCCGAGCAGAAGGCAGGAAGCCTTTCCGGAGGGGAGCGCAGGAGATTGGAAATCACTCGGGCCTTGATCACTGAACCGCGCTTCATGTTACTGGACGAGCCTTTTGCAGGTATAGACCCTCTGACATTGAATGAAATCAACCAAATAATACGACAATTGAAAGAAAGGGGGATCGGTATTATTATCTCGGATCATAATGTGAGGGAGACTCTCAAGGTATGCGATTCCGCATACATTATCAGCAGGGGCAGGATTATCGAGTACGGCCCGCCGGAGAAGATAATAAGGAGCGATGTAGCGCGGAGCACTTATCTAGGCGAGGATTTCAATCTCTGATCAAGGGACGCGGAGGGCGGAACTAGGGGCATGGCACTGCAGCTCAAACAATCTCTGAATCTGAGCCAACAACTCATAATGACGCCTCAGCTCCAGCAGGCGATCAAGTTGCTGCAGCTCTCGAGGTTGGAGCTACTGGAGACCATCAGCCAGGAGATGCAGACCAATCCTGTGCTGGAAGAGCAACTCGGCGAAGAAGAAGGGGACGACGGGGCCGCACCCGAGGAGCATGAGGAGCATGCGGAGACGGACATGGTCCAGGAAGTCGGTGCGGGAGAGGAGACCCGAGACGAGGTGGACTGGGAGGTATACCTCGGAGAGTACAATACAGGGTGGGCTGAGACTCCTTATGAGGGACGGGAGTTTCCCTCCTTTGAAAACTTCACCGCACAAAGGCCCAATCTCTATTCCCACCTGACCTGGCAGCTGCAACTGAGCGATCTCAATGAGAACGAGCAGGAGATCGGCGAGTACATTCTGGGCAATCTCGATGAAGACGGCTACTTGAAGACCTCAACGGAGGAGATTTCAGAGTCTACAGGCAGGCCCCTGGACGAAGTCTTCAAGGTCCTGAGAGTGATCCAGAATTTCGATCCTGTGGGCGTGGCGGCCAGAGACACCCGGGAGTGCCTCTTGATCCAGGCAAGGCTTAATGGGTGGGAAGACACCCTGGCATGGTCCCTGATCCAGGACCACATGGAGAAGCTGCAGAACAGAAATTATGATCAGATTTCCAAGACGCTCTCGGCACCGGTAAGCGATGTGGTGGCGGCCGTTTCCATGATCAAGACCTTGGACCCGAGACCGGGCCGGCGGTACACTGATGAAGAGACCGTTTACATAAGTCCGGACATTTATGTGATCAAGGTAGGCGAGGACTACGAGATTCTTCTTAACGAGGACGGCCTGCCCAAGCTGAGGATCAACAGCTTCTACAAGGACATCCTCGCCTCCAGGGAAAACTATGCGGATTCCACCAAGGAATATATTCAGGAGAAGCTCAAATCGGCGGCATGGTTGATAAAGAGTATTCACCAGAGACAACGCACCATATACAAGGTGGCAAGGAGTATAGTTCGATTTCAAAAGGGGTTCCTGGACAAGGGCGTGTCCCACCTAAGGCCGCTGGTTCTGAGAGATGTTGCCGAGGATATCGAGATGCACGAGTCCACCATCAGCCGGGTCACCACCAACAAGTACGTGCATACGCCTCAAGGGGTGTTCGAGCTCAAGTATTTTTTTAACAGCTCGGTCAGCGGCCCCGGGGGAGAGGCGGTGGCCTCGGAGAGCGTGAAGCAGCGAATAAGGGATATTATCAAGAATGAAGACAAGAAAAACCCATTCAGCGACCAAGAAGTAGCGGATATATTAAAGGAATCCAATATCGATGTCGCCCGCCGGACTGTGGCCAAGTACCGAGATACATTGGGGATACTTCCATCCAGAAAAAGGAGGCAGTTTTACTGATGATGTGGTTTTCTGTATTTGACTTTCTCCCTCTTTTTTGTTAGACACCCTTTTCCTTCAGGAGGGATAACTTATGGACATTACGGTAACATTCAGGCGTATGGAGCCGATGGAAAGTATCAGGGACTATGCTGCGGAAAAGGTGACCAAGATCGACAAGTATCTTGATACGCCAAGCGAGGCACACATAGTGCTGTCTGTGGAAAAGTTCCGACATATAGCGGATGTCACTTTGAGTATAGACGGGACGCGCATCAAGGGCGTTGAAGAGACCGAGGACATGTACTCGGCCATTGACCAGGTGATGGACAAGATCGAGAAACAGGTCAAGAAATATATCTCAAAAACGCGCACCAGGCGAAGCACAGACAGCATCAAGGAGGGTTCAGGCCTTGAGGCCGGGATGGAGGAAGTCGATGAGCCTGATTCCCTGAACCCTGAAGGGGTCCCTGACATTGAAGTCGAAAAGGTGGTCCCCATGCCTATGGAACCGGAAGAGGCGGCCATGCAGCTCTCTATGTCTCAGCGTTATCTTTTCGTGTTCCGCAATCCACGCTCAGGAGAGGTAAATGTCCTTTACAAAAGGGAGGACGGAAGTCTGGGGCTAATTGAGCCTTCAACCTGATGGGCGGCAGACGGCCCTGAGTGCGCCCCGGGGGTATACCCGAGCAGCGGATTGAGCCGGAGCGGATCAAGCATTTGATGTCCCTTAAAGGGGGATAAATCATTAGTAATGAAGCTGTCAGAACTCCTTGATGAAGAAAATATAGTCCCCGATCTCAAGGCCAAAGACAAGAAGGGGGTCCTGGAAGAGCTCGTTGACGCGGTGATTACAAGCGAGCCCTCGATCGACAAACAAGCCCTGGTAAAGGTCCTTCTGGAAAGGGAGAGGCTGGGCAGTACGGGAATAGGCGACGGCGTGGCGATTCCCCACGGTAAATACCAAGGGCTTTCCCAGCCGCTGATATCCTTCGGACGCAGCCGGGACGGACTGGATTTCGAGTCCATGGACGGCCAGCCGGCGCATCTGTTCTTTCTATTGGTAGCCCCGGAAAATTCAGCCAACGTACACCTGAAAGTGCTTGCTACCATTGCGCGCATTCTAAAGAACAGCGGCTTTCGAAAGGCACTGATGGAGGCGCCCACCCGGGAGGATATTTTAAAGCAGATCCTCGCCTATGATGAGGATTTTTAGCGCGGCCCGGCTTAAGGGGCTGAGAAGGGATGCGCCATGATCGGACTGGTCGTTGTAACTCATATCAACTTAGGCGCCGAGCTGCTGCGGGCGGCCGAGTTTATAGTGGGAAGGATAGATTCGGCAGGGGCGGTCTCGGTGACAGAGGCTTCTGAATCAGAAAAGGTGCGCAAAGAGATTGAGGCGAAGATCTCTGAACTGGACAAGGGCGACGGAGTGATCGTTTTGACCGATATGTTCGGGGGAACCCCTTCAAATCTGAGCCTTTCGTTCCTGGCTGAGGACAGGGTGGAGGTGCTCACGGGCGTGAATCTGCCCATGATCATTTTTCTCCATCAAAACCGCTCCAGGATGCCGCTGGGTGAACTCGCGGAGAAGGCTCAAGAGGCCGGCCGCATGGGCATTTCCCTTGCGGGCAAGCTCCTGGCCAAGGGGTGAACGGGCTGCTCAGGATCAACAAAGCCAACGCTCCGCTTTTTCTTGATCGGATTTTGGAGGTTGAAGACCTCTGCTTTTCCTCACCCTGGAGCCGCCGGGCTTTCCATGCTGAGCTGGACAACGAGCTGTCCAGGATCTGGGCATGCCGCCGCACGGGGCGAATTGCGGGCTACATTTGCTACTGGGTGCTTCCGGGGGAGATCCAGGTCTTGAATTTGGCGGTGCACCCGAATCATCGAAGGGCCGGCCTGGGCTCATGCCTGCTGGCGTGCGCGGTGAGTGAGGGGCGCGTTTGGAACGCGAGGGAGGTATGGCTGGAAGTGAGGGTGGGCAACCATCCTGCGCGGCGATTGTATGAGAAGCACGGCTTCCAGGAGGTAGGCAGGAGGCGGCGGTATTATCGGAATACCGGAGAAGACGCTATTGTCATGAGGCTGCGGTTAAGCGAGAATGGATATATGGACAGGGGTGAGCCGGGGGGTCTTGAGAGTTCAGGCCTTCTGGCACCATGAAAAGCAAAGCTGGAGGTGTGAACATGCCTGTTAAAGTGGCCATCAACGGATTTGGGAGAATCGGTAGGATGATATTCAGGGCGGGATTGGGCCGTGATGACATTGAATTTGTGGCCATCAACGACCTTACCTCGGCCGAAATCCTGGCCCATCTGTTGAAATACGACTCAACCCAAGGAATTCTGGACGCCGAGATTTCCCACACTGACGATGCAGTGGTGGTGAATGGAAAAGAAGTCCGACTATTCACCGAAAAGGACCCCGGCAACATACCATGGAAGGATGTCGGAGCCGAGGTGGTGCTGGAGTGCACCGGTCTTTTCAGGAGCCGCGACAAGGCGGGTCTGCACCTTCAGGGCGGGGTGCGGAAGGTGGTTATATCCGCTCCGGCCACTGATCCTGACATCACCCTGGTCATGGGCGTGAACGAGCATGAGTACGACGCAGCGAAACACCATATAATATCGAATGCATCCTGCACCACCAACTGCCTGGCCCCGCCGTGCAAGGTGCTCCTCGATCGGTTCGGGATAAAAAAGGGGCTTATGACTACCACTCATTCGTACACCGGGGATCAACGATTGTTGGACTTTCCCCACAAGGATCTTCGCAGGGCTCGGGCTGCGGCGGTGAACATGATCCCGACCACTACCGGAGCGGCCAAGGCTGTTGGTTTGGTGCTCCCCCAGCTCAAAGGCAAGCTGAACGGCATGGCGATTCGGGTGCCTACGCCCAACGTTTCCGTAGTGGACCTGGTAGCGCTGCTCGGCAGGCCGGCTTCGGTTGAGGAGGTGAATGCAGCCCTGAAAGATGCCTCCGAAGGTCCGCTCAAGGGAATCCTTGCCTACTCGGAGGAGCCGCTTGTCTCGACGGACCTCAATGGAACCACCGTATCGGGCACGGTGGACGCCCTGTCCACCATGGCTGTTGAGGATATGGTCAAGATAATAGTTTGGTATGATAACGAGTTCGGGTATGCGTGCAGGATGGTCGATGTAGCCCTGCACGTGGCCGGGTCTTAGGCCGCGGTGATTACCCTCGTGATTCGGCTTGGAGGGCTGTTGTGAACGAAAGAACGCCCATGATGGCTGGAAACTGGAAGATGAACCTGAGCCTGGCCGAAGCGATCTCACTCGCCGGCGCCGTGGCTGGAGAGGCCAAGGATATGGACGGGTTGGAGGTCCTGGTTGCCCCCCCTTTTACCAGCCTTCATGCAGTGCGGGAGGCGGTTACAGGAGGAAAGGTACTCCTTGCAGGGCAAAACATGCATTGGGAGCCGAAGGGCGCTTTTACCGGGGAGATTTCAGCGCGGATGCTGCGGGAGGCCCGGTGCACCCACGTGATATTGGGTCACTCAGAGAGAAGATTGCTTTTCGGCGAGGACGACGAAATGGTCAATCTCAAGGCGAGAACCGCCGATCTCATGGGGCTTATCCCTATCCTGTGTATAGGAGAGACCCTGGAGCAAAGGGAGGCGGGGAAGACCTTCGAGGTCCTGAGGTCCCAGCTTCAAGGATCCTTGCGTCATTTTCGCGAGGAGGGCCGTCTGCCTTTCAGCACGATACTGGCATACGAGCCTGTTTGGGCCATTGGGACGGGAAGGACGGCCACCCCTGAACAGGCCCAGGAAGCGCATCTATTCATAAGGAAATGGCTGGAGGAGAACTTCAATACAGGGACTTCCAACCTGGTAAGGATCCTTTACGGAGGCAGTGTCAAGCCTGAAAACGTCAAAGAGCTAATGGCCCAACCGGATATAGACGGGACTCTGGTCGGCGGCGCGAGCCTCAAGGCCGAGACCTTTATCCCGATCATCAGATACAGGGACTAAAGGAAAAACCTGTTGCAATTGGAGCAAGGCTTGTTATCATTAAATGTTATTTATAAAAAATGAATAATTGAAAGAGTTGCAAAAAGCCCCTGGCCTGGTTATTTAGTCTAATCATTTCAAAGGGTTATAACGGTCCAAGCGACGGTGGAGCGGGTTTTTGCGAGACCGTCAATAACTGAGCCCAGATCTCCAGGATTACACATGAAACTCATATTGACTATAATTCACGTGGGCGTCTGTCTGGCGCTCATAATGATCGTTCTTCTTCAAAGAGGGAAAGGCGCCAGCATGGGAGCGGCCTTCGGCGGCTCCAGCCAGACCGTGTTCGGAAGTACCGGAGGGACCTCGTTTCTCCACAAGGTTACGGTGGCCGCTGCCGTGGTCTTCATGTTGACTTCCCTGGGGTTGGCCTTTATGTTGGGCAAAGGAGCTCCCACCTCAATCATGGAGGGAGCTCCCACACAGCCGCCGGCAAGTCAATCGCAGCCTTCGGAAGGCGCTCCGCCGGCTGTGCCAGGGCCGGAGGAGTAATAGGTTCGATCAGCACACAGTGCCGAAGTGGTGGAACCTGGTAGACACGCTATCTTGAGGGGGTAGTGGGCGAAAGCCCGTGGGGGTTCAAGTCCCCCCTTCGGCACCATTAACGCTTTTCAGGTGTAGTTTCAAGTGGTTGCGCCTTTGACACCCTTTTCAATCCGCTCCCCGATCTGCTGGTCAATGTTTTTCCAGTACTCGAAGGCCCTCTCCAGCACCGGTTCAGAGACTCCCTTCTTGAGGTGATTCACAACATTGGTAACCAGCCGGTCCCGCTGGGCGTCGTCCATGACCTGGCGCACCAGAGTGCCGGGCTGGCCGAAATCGTCGTCGTCCTTGTGCTTGGTATAGGCTGCCCGGACGAACTCGCCGCCGGCACTCCAGACGGCCAGTTCGGGATAGCGTTCAGGGTCGGCTTTGGGTCCGCCCTTGGAGTTCGGAGCGTACACCGGATCGGTAACGTTCTGAATCCGCATGGTCCCGCCCTTGCTGTAGCTGTACACCGGTGCCTTGGGCCGGTTGACCGGGATCTGCTTGTAATTGACCCCCAAGCGGGCCCGGTGGGCATCGGCGTAGGAAACCAGGCGGGCCAGGAGCATCTTGTCCGGGCTGGGGCCGATCCCGGGGACAAAGCTGTTCGGTTCGAAGGCCGCCTGCTCGATCTCGGTGTGAAAGTCGGTGGGATTGCGGTTCAGGGTCAGCCGTCCGACCTCGTGCACCGGGTAGTCGCCGTGCGGCCAGACCTTGGTTAGGTCAAAGGGGTTGAAGCGGTAGTTTTCAGCCTCCTCAAAGGGCATGATCTGCACCTTGAGAGTCCAGCTGGGGTTCTCCCCCCGCTTGATGGCCTCGGACAGGTCCCTGCGATGGTAGTCGGGATCTACGCCTGCCATTCGGTCGGCTTCCTCATCGGTGAGGAAATCGATGCCCTGGTCTGTCTTGAAGTGATACTTGACCCAGAACTTCTCGCCCTTGGCATTGACCCACATGTAGGTGTGGCTCGTATAGCCGTTCATGTGCCGGTAGCTCTTGGGGACCCCGCGGTCGCTCATAAGGATGGTTACCTGATGGGCGGTTTCAGGGGACAGGGTCCAGAAATCCCACTGCATGTCATGGCAGCGCAGGCCGGTTTCAGCTCGTCGCTTCTGGGAATGAATGAAGTGCTGAAACTTCATGGGGTCGCGAACAAAGAAGACCGGGGTGTTGTTCCCGACCATGTCGTAGTTGCCCTCGTCGGTGTAGAACTTGAGGGCAAAACCGCGCACGTCCCGCCAGGTGTCGGGGCTGCCGGCCTCGCCGGCCACCGTGGAGAACCGAGCCAGGACCTCGGTCTTCGCGCCCGGCTGGAACAGCCCCGCCTTGGTGTAGGCGCTGACGTCCCGGGTGACCTCGAAGTGCCCGAACGCCCCGGACCCTTTGGCATGGGGCTGCCGATCGGGGATCATCTCCCGGTTGAAGGTGGCCATCTGCTCCATGAGGTAATGGTCCTGAAGCAGGATCGGACCGTTCGGCCCGACCGTGAGCGAGTACTCATCGCTTGATACGGGAATGCCCGCATCGTTGGTAGTAGGCTTGCCTTTGTTGTCTGCCACGTTGTTCTCCTTTGGGTGAGGGTTGTGTTCTTAATAAAAAAAATTTTTTTTATTATTATCCCAGAGCTTTCTTCCTCGATCAAGCTCTTTCGGTACAAGGTGTTTGGTCTTGGGAGGGCCCTCTTCGCCTTCCACCGGGCTCAAGGATCGGGGCCCGGGAG
>JBKHIW010000319.1:0-3146 GCA_046538465.1 Desulfobacteraceae bacterium
TCGGAGGAAACCTTCTTCCGGCGCCTACGTATAACCGTAGGTTTGACCCGCTTTTCTTCCACTACTTCCGAAACCGCACCGGTAGCGATATCGCGGGCGCGGTCCACGTCCTCCTCATCCAGGGTACTCATGTAATTCTTGATCTTAATGCCTCCGGCGAGGAGCTTATCCACGAGCACTTTGCTCTCCATGTTCAGCTCTCTGGCCAACTCATATACCCTGACTTTAGCCATGTACTCCCCCAAAAGTATTGAAGCGTTTCTCCTTAAGCGAGGGGTGAAGGCCGACCCCGGAGCCACTCCTGAAAACACGCCCCAGCTTGCGGTGCCTGGTCAACCTGCCCAGACAATGCTCATTATTACACACATATCCGCCTCTGCCGCCCATGCTCCAATCCTGGTCTATTCGGACCAGCATGTCAGGTCCCAACGCCAATCTCAAAAGCTCGTTCTTGGGCCGTTTGGCCCCGCAAACAATACAGGTCCTGAACGGGACGTGCTTTTCAACTACTCTCTTTGTCGGGCCCCTGCCCGGACTCATAGTCCTCATCAGCAGCCTGGCTCTCTCCTTGATCTTCTGCCTCAGGCTCCAAGGCATCCTCCACAGCAAGGGACTCTTTGCCCTCATCTTCTTCGGGCAACTCTTCTTCGTCTGTCCCGGTTGCTTCTGCTTCGGCCGCGTCAACATCATGCCCCTCGGCCTCGGGCTCAGGCCTCTCACTCTCCAGCGACTCCTGCCGCTTTCTTTCAACGTACTCGGAGGCGCTCTTGATCAACCGCGCACCTTTTTCCTCGCCGATTCCGTGCACCGTGGACAGCTCCTCCACGGTAGCCCCGGCTACGTCCGAAGCGGATCGAAAACCTGCTTGGTAAAGGTTGGTGGCGGTAGCATCTCCCACCTCTTCCAGATCCAGCAATGAATCATAGGCCTCCCTCAAGTTCTGGCTGTAGGAGGTCTCGCTGATCACGTCCAAGTGCCACCCGGAGATCTTGGAGGCGAGCCTCACGTTCTGTCCCCGCCTACCTATGGCCAGGGAAAGCTGATCGTCCGGGACCACCACCTCCATGGACCTGTTGGCCTCATCCACTATCACCCGCACGATCTCCGCCGGGGCCAAGGCATTTACAATAAACTTGGCCGGATCCGGATCCCATGTCACTATATCGATCTTTTCGCCTCTGAGCTCCTGGACCACTGCCTGGACCCTGGAGCCCTTCATGCCTACACAAGCCCCTACGGGGTCTATATCCGGATCCTTGGACGCTACTGCAATCTTGGCCCTGCTGCCGGGCTCTCTGGCCACTTGCATTATGGTCACTATTCCCTCGGCTATCTCCGGAACCTCGTTCTCAAACAGGGCGGATAGAAAATTGGGATGCGTCCGGGAGAGGATAATCTGCGGCCCCCGACTGTACTGCTTGACGTCCAGGATATAAGCACGTATTCGGTCGCCTTGCCGAAAAGTCTCGCGGGGAATCTGCTCCTTGGGAGGCAGTTCCGCCTCGGCTTTTCCCAGATTAGCTATTATGGAGCCCTTGTCAAAGCGCTGCACAATACCGTGTATGATCTCCCCTCTCCTGTCCTTAAAATCATCGTAGACCACATTCCGCTCGGCCTCCCTCAAACGCTGCATGATCACCTGCTTGGCGAGCTGGGCTGCGATCCGTCCGAAGCGCTCAGTATCCATCTTGATACCTACGCTGTCTCCGAGCTCGAACTCCGGGTCCAGCTTCTGCGCCTCTTCCATGGAGATCTGGAGGTCCTCGTTCTCCACCTTCTCCACCACTTCCTTGAACTCAAATACCTCGATCTCTCCGAGCTCCTCATTGAAAGTGACTTCGATATCGTAGTTGGGCCCCATCTTTTTTCTGGCAGCGGCCTTCACCGCCTCCTCCAGAGTCTGGATGAGAACTTCCCTGTCCAGCCCTTTTTCGCGGCTGACCTGATCAATGACTCTCTGAAGATCCGAAATCATGCTCGCCATACTCCCGCCTGAATTTATCAACCCATGGCCGGGCCCCCTGCCCCGCCCTCAGCGCTCTACCTGCTCAAATTCATAGATCAGATTAGCCTTCTTTATCTGATCAAGGGGCAGGAAGATCTCGCCGCTGTCTATCTGGAGTGCTATTCCTCCATTCTCCGCCCTCATCAGCCTGCCGGTGAAGTTCCGCCTCCCTTCCAAGGCGGCGATGGTGCGCACCTTGACCCTTGAGCCCACCACCTTGGCAAAATGAGCCATCTTGGTGAGCGGTCGGTCCAGTCCGGGGGAAGAGACCTCTAGGACATACTCGTGTTCAATAATGTCCTTTACGTCTATCAAGTCGCCGATCTCCCTGCTCACAAAAGCGCAGTCATCAATGGTCACACCCTCTTCACTGTCTATGATCAACTGCAGGACCCACTTTCCATGTCTTGACAAATATTCCACATCCACGAGCTCGAAGCCCAAATCCTCCAGTGCAGGCTCAACCAGCGCACTGACCTGTCTTGCAATTTTACCCGGATCTAAAGTCATGGCATCAGGATCGCCCCAAGTCTCTCTTAGTATCGCCGGACTTGATTCCCTTGCTGGCGGAGGACCCTTACACCATTACCGCTGTCTCGGAAAGCACGCCGGGCGGCTGCCGGTCCCCTGGCTCGCCCGCAATAGAAAAAGCGGGTGAAAGAACCCGCTTCCTCATTGCAGACTCGAAGGTGGCTGGCACTATTTCGCCGGCAAAAAGCGGCGACAGGACAAACACTATCACAAGTCCGCAATTTGAAGTAAACCCCCGCCCTCGGGGTCGAGCGCAAACCTCAAAAAGGGAATCAGGCCTTTCGCACGTCATGGAGCGGGCAACGGGGCTCGAACCCGCGACCCCAAGCTTGGGAAGCTTGTGCTCTACCAGCTGAGCTATGCCCGCCCGTAACCAGACCGCCGCCTCCTTCCGGGCGGCCTGCACGCGCTCGCTCTGAATGACTGACGGCGTCGCAAAGCCTGACTAGCCACCGCTCGTCCGTGTGGCTCTGAATTATTAGATCTTGCCCACTGCAGCAGGACCGGCTTTTACGAGACCGCCAATTATGACGGAGTTGCAAAAAGCCCCTGACTTGGTTATCTGCCCTTGTAGTTTCAAGGGGTTACAACGTTCCCAGCGGCGGTGGAG
>JBKHIW010000320.1:0-3133 GCA_046538465.1 Desulfobacteraceae bacterium
CATCTCCACAAACCACAAAGGCCTCATGTACGCCCAGTCTCCTCAGCACCCGGGCCATGATTTCAGTGAGATCATGCTTGTATACTCCAAGCAGCTGAACCGTGGCCCCGGCCGGATTGGTTAAGGGGCCCAGCAGATTGAAGATAGTGCGAATCCCTACCTCCTGCCTCGGGCCCGCCACATGGCGCATTACGCCCTGGAACATTGGCGTATAGATGAAACCGATTCCTATTTCCTCAATGCATCGCTCCAAGTTTGCATGATTGATATCCAGGCGCACACCCAGGTTTAGCAGTACATCCGCGCTGCCGCAGCGACTGGATACTGCTCTGTTTCCGTGCTTGGCCACCTTCACGCCTCCTGCAGCAGCCACGAGGGCGGTAGCCGTCGATATGTTGAAAGTATTTGTTCCGTCTCCGCCCGTTCCGCATGTATCCAGTATGGTTTCATCCTCCAGGTTGACCTCGTCCCTGTCCAGGTTGACCAGGGTGTTGCCGACCCGGATCTTTTTCGCCCTGGACCGCAGGATTCGGGCAGCCGCAGTGATTTCGTCCACTGTCTCGCCCTTGATCCTGAGGGCCGTCATAAAAGCCCCTGTCTGCGCGGGAGTGCAACGGCCGGAGAAGATTTCATCCATCGCGGACTCCATGTCTTTTTCCGGGATGTCCTTTCCCTTGACCAGGTTTGTAATAGTTTCCTTGATCATCTTTCCTCTCCTTTGATCAAAATGGTTATGGCCTCAGCCGGATCGAGCCTGGATCAAGCCCTTGGGGCTTGCCACCCGCTCCGGCGCACAAAAAAAGAGGCCGTGGGGTAAATCCCCACGGCCTCTCTCAAACAACAAAAAACCGTGGGGCCTCTCGGGAGGCTGCCCACGGTTCAAGCGATCAGGTTCTTACTCTATTCCCGGATCGACGGGCACACCTCCCCGTTGAAGGTGTGCCACCACCAGCTTTTCGGCAGACTTAAGATTAGCTTGGTCCTTGAATCTTCCATGATGGGACAAATAGCTTCTTCCGAAGGGCTTGTCAAGAACAACTGCCAATCGACAAACCCTTAAACCTATTTCACCGTTTCATCTTATATTCCGTCCTTACCCGGCTGAGCTCCGAGAACCCGTCCAGGGGATCCTCGATGTCGGTTCTGCGTATCATGCTGATGGCTTCATTGGGGCAGGCTGAAGCGCATACCCCGCACCCTATGCACCAGTCCTCATCAACCATGGCCGCTCCCTCGGACACGTTCACTGCATCTATGGGGCACGCCTCCTCGCACAGCCCGCAGCCGTCGCACGTATCGAGGTCGGTCTTGCGGATGAATTGACAGGCCATCAGCAGATCGCGCGGTATACGACGGCGCTTGTAATTTCCAAGTGACCAGCAGCAGCAGGGGCAGCAGTTGCAGGCGTGCTTTATCTCTCCTTCCACCACATTGTCCGCGAAGTGAACGCATCCGGCCTCCTCGGCCTTGCGGTTGAGGGCCAAGGCCTCGTCCAGTGAAAGCTCCCGCCCGATCCCCACGTCGATCACATACTCGGCCAGGTCGTCGTATTTCATGCACACCTCCAAGGGGTACGGACAAGGTTCGCGTCCTTTGAGGCGGGACATTACACGACAGTTGCAGTTTACCACAGCTATTCGCTCGGCCTTATGAATCACGTGCTCAATGTCTGCGTAGGTAAGTACCGCCTGCTTTTGGACCTCGATGGTCCGCCTTGCAGGGATCCAGCGGTAGACCTTGGTGCCGGTCCCGCCGAAGCCTTCGATCAAAGCCTCTTTCCGGGAGTGGCGAATGCAGAGCTCGGCCATGCGCCTGGCAAACGGGCTATCCTCGTTTGGCCAGAAAAAGGCCTGGGGCATGCCGTATCCGAATTGGTGAAGGCAGTAGGCCAAGTCGCCTTGGGCGTCCTTCCTTCGATATACGAGGCCCCTTACTGCCAGATCAGAGAGCATGGAATCGACCTCAGATTCCGGCAAGCCGCATTTATCTGCTATATCTCCGGCGGACACGGTCTCGAATGGCCCCACCCTTGAAGGCATGCTCAATAGTACCAGCGCCTCCTGCCCGCTCAAACTCTCCTTGAGGATTTCCACCAGGTGCTCATTGTAGGGCGGTCCGATCGCCAGCTCGGACATATGAACAGCAAGCCGGTCAAAAACATCTCTTTCCATTGGCTCCTCCATTGTCTTTTCTACCGGGGTTGCAGGCCCTGGAGCACAGCCTTTACCACGGCCTTTACCCGCTCATAGATTCTTGGGTCCTGACTGGCCCTGGGGCCGGCAACATTCAAGACCGAGATCGCGTTTGCACGAATCCAGGCAAACATCTTTTCAGACGCCCGCGAAAGGGCCATGGTTTCCAGGTCCAAATGCAGCAGCGGCTTGCCCGCCTCGGCGGCAAAAACGGCGGTTTGCTTCGAGCCTCCTCTGAGCCGGCCGTGGGACAGCACCACAGTCCCATCCGAATCCAGTACGTTTTGCCTCGTACGGTCCAGATAGTCCTCGGTGGACATCTCTTTTAGATCATAGCTCTCCGGCAGGGGCCCGGCCTCGGTAAGCCTCCCTTTGGGAATCCACCCGCCGTGTGGAACACTCATCTCAATGGCTGCGTCAAGGGCGGCCCTGTCCGCCCCGGTCTGCCCCCCGCTTATTATCTTGGTAATCACGTAAACGCCCTTTGTGGCTTATAGCTTTGTATGGGCTTGTGAAAACAGAAGGCCTCGCTACTTGAAGCACATCGCGGGGATTCTACCAATCTTGTCGCCGACAAGATAGGTCAATTATTACCTGCCTCAAACCTGAAATGAGTCATGCCTTTATTTTACCTTGGGGGAAAATCTTAAATAAAGGATCGGAGAGGTGAAATATAATGGGTTTGCTGATCAGCCATTTCCCCAGACCTGCATTCGACGCCCCGATGTATATCGCTAAAGCAGGAGAAAAGCTCGAAACATGACTTCGATTTGGAAGACGCTCGGAATCCTTTGTTGCCAAAGGCTTTCGGCGCGATGACCAGAACGGCCGCTCTCCAAGGGATGCAACTTGGCCTTAGGGATATCGGCTTTTCCGGCAGGGGCTGGATAGACTCAGTCCCTCTTGATGTCGCCCCTGGAATACGAGAAGACGATGCCGGT
>JBKHIW010000321.1:0-3127 GCA_046538465.1 Desulfobacteraceae bacterium
GGTTCCGCCCTGGTTGCCACGGAGCGCAGGGGCAGCCGGGCCGCGCCCGAGGTCCTGGGCGGCGAGGTCGCCGGCGAGCTGGACGAACGCGGCGCCGGCCGGCTGCTGGCCTCGGCTGCGAGCGGGTGAACGTGCGCGAGCAGGGACCCCTGGCCGGACACGCTGTCCTGATTACCCGCCCGGCCGAGCGGGCCGATGCCACGCCCCGGACCGATGAGCGCCCGCAGCGGCAGCGCCATCATCATGAGCAGCAGGCACCCCGCCGCCGCGATGGCGGTCCATCCGCCCGGGACCACCTCGGCGACCAGTCGGTTCGCCGCGCCCGCGACCGTCACGGCCCCACGCAACGCGTCGACCGCGTCGCCCACCGCCCCGGCCAGCCCGGCAAGCCGGACAACGCTCTCATAGTCCGAGTGCCCCCAGCCTCTTCTCTCGGCCGTCTCCTCAGGAAAGTACTGCGCATCATGCACCAGGACGTCGGCGCCTTTGCAGAAATCGGCATACTGTCGGACTGCCTCTTCCGAATCCAGCTCATTGTCGGTCACAAAGACCAAGGTCCTTCCTCCTTCCCTTATTCTGAACCCAAGACCGCCCTGCGGATGCCTCAAGGGTATGCTCTCCACCTCGGCCTCTCCGACCTTGAGCGGCCCGGACGCCGCCTTGTCCAGGAAGGTGAGGTGGGCCTTGATGTCCTCCAAACGCACCGGGAAAAAACCGCCGCCCATGGGTGTGGCAAAGGTATGTCGGAGTCCTGTCATGCAGTTCGGATGGCCGTCTATCCTCAGCTCCATGCCGGACGGCAACAAGGGTGCAAAAAAAGGAAACCCGAGGATATGGTCCCAGTGTACGTGAGTCATTAAAAGAAAAAGCGGGCTGGAGGCGAGCGAGTCCCCAAGTGACTCTCCCAACCGCCTTATACCGGTTCCGGCGTCAATTATAATGCGGGGCCCGCTTTTCAGGACCACTTCCACGCACGTTGTATTGCCGCCGTATACAACGGTCTCCCTGCCCGGAACCGCTATGGACCCCCTCGTTCCCCAAAAGGTCATCTTCATCGGCGTCTCTCCCCAGCCCCCACGCTGGTCAGTGCCGCGGCTTTCGCTGAAGAAAAGATCTGAAAAAAAACCGAGCCTAACCTATGGGATCAGGGAGACAAAATCAACCGCAATGTGAAATGCTGTTTTTGGTTCAACCTTTCTTGACATGCGGGCAATGCGCAGGATAATGGAGATTGCGGCCCCTGCAGTACCCCCCCTTTATACGGGGTGCAAACAAGACTCAGCCCGGCTGAGAGCCCGTTCTGAGGTGAGTTTTCGGAGAAGATGTGCTTGGGATTAAAATATTAAAGTCAGTGCCGAGGCGTTCGCGGCTCTTAGTGGTGGCTCTGGTGCTTTGCCTGGCAACGGGGTTTTTTCTGCTCCAGGCCTGTTCCCCCTCTTACGTGGTTCACCTGGCCCTGGGCCAGCTGAGGAGCATGGGCCGGTCCATTCCGGCTGATGAGGCCCTCAGGGGGCCGCTGCTCACCATGGAGGAAAAGGATGCCCTTCGATTGGTGGCAAGGGTCAAGCTCTTCGGTGAGGACGAGCTGGGGTTGACCCGTACAGGCAGCTACCAGAGCGTGGATGCAGAGATCTCCAGGGCGCCGATATACACCATTTCGGCGGCATCCAAGACCAAGCTGGAGCTGGTCACTTGGTGGTTTCCGGTAGTGGGGCGCATGCCTTACCTGGGTTTCTTCGACATGCAGCGGGCCCTGGCCAGAAAGCAGGAGCTGGAGCGCGAGGGCCTGGACGTGATGATATGGGCCGCCGGGGCCTACAGCACCCTGGGCTGGTTCAAGGACCCGGTCCCCAGGAGTTTGTTGAAGAGAGAAGATCTCCAGCTGGTGGATACCATCCTGCATGAGATGACCCACGCCACCATCTGGGTGAAAGGCCGGCCGACGTTTAATGAGACCCTCGCCAACCTGGTGGGCAGGCATGGAGCTGTGGCCTTTATGGAGGCGGCCTCAGGGCGGGACTCGCTGGAGGCACGCGCTGCGCGCGCTGCACTGCGGGACCAGCGGCGATTTTCGGACTTTATCGGCCGGTTGGCCGCCAGGCTGGAGGAGCTCTACCAAAGCCCCATCACCCGGGAGGAAAAACTGATCCGCAGAGAGGTGGTGTTCTCAGAAGCAGCCGCGGCCTTCAGCTCGATAGAGCCCTCCATGGAGACCGATCGATATCTCGGCTTCGGCGCCCGGGGGCTCAACAACGCCTTGATTCTGGGTTTGGCCGTTTATCACCGCCACTTCAATCTATTGGATTCAGTGGTCGAGTCCTGCAGTGGCGACCTGCGACAGGCCCTCAGCGTATTCCGCTACCTCTCCCTCACCGAAGGCGACCCGATCAGGAAGATGGAGGCCTGGTTTTCATGAGAAAAGCCGCCCGCAGGATTGTCGCTTTCCTGGCAGGCGCGGTTTTATTGATCCTGATCCTCCTGGGCTCGGCCGTCTTCCTGGTCGTCAAGGATCCTGGAATCGTAAAGCCCTTTATAGAAAGCTCTCTCGGCAACCTTACCGGTCTGGAGGTAAAAATCGGGCTTCTGGATTGGAGCACCGACCCCCTAACGATCAAGGCGACCGGGTTGAGCGTTCAGAGCAGACCGGATCAAGACCCTCGCTTGGACTCTGAGCTGGAGTCGCTGGAGCTCACACTGCACCTGGAGGGAAAATTCGGCGACAGAACCCTGGTGATCCAAAAAGGGGATGCTGAAGGGCTGGCTCTCGACCTGGAAGGACATCCAAAGGGCTTCCCGCCCCAAGCCTCCCCTTCCCTGGTCTCCACCCCTGCGCGACTGGGGGCCCGCCTGGCTGGGTGGCTCCTGTTCAACGAAGTAAGGGTGGAGCAAGTGGAGGTAAAGCGGGCAACGGTCTCGGCCGCCCTCCCATGGGGAAGATTCAAGGTGGAAGAGGCAAAAGCCGAGCTTCATGCCCTTCCCGGGCATGACGGCGGTCTGGAAAAAGGAGTGGAAGCATCCTTATCGGCCCAACAAGGAGGCTTTAAAGGCCCCGGGGGGAAGGCAAGCAATGTTTCGGTCTCGGGGCGGGCGATTTTCGATCCGATTAGAAAAAGCTTGGACGTATCCG
>JBKHIW010000322.1:0-3109 GCA_046538465.1 Desulfobacteraceae bacterium
CTGAAGAGCTCAAGGAGGCAGAGGATCCTGGTGGTTGATGATGAGAAGGTTACGAGGCTTAACGTTCAGCATGTGCTGGACAAGGAGGGTTATGAAGTGGTCTCAGCTTCCAGTGGGGTGGAAGCGCTGGAGATCCTGAAGAGGCAAAGGGCCTTTGATGTCGTCATAACGGATCTCAAGATGGAGCAGGTAGACGGTATGGAGGTCCTCCATAAGGCAAAGGAGCAGAACCCCAATACAGAAGTCCTCATCATAACCGGGTATGCTACGGTTCCTACCGCCATAGAGGCTATGAAGAAAGGGTCTTTTCATTTCCTGGCCAAGCCGCTGAAACTTGATGAGGTTCGGACTACAGTCAGGAACGCGCTGACCGGAAAGATGGCCAGGCTTACGTCGAGGGGGCCCGTACTCTGCTTCGTCGGGCCGCCCGGGACCGGGAAGACCTCTCTGGGCCGCTCAATAGCCAGGAGCCTGAACCGCAGGTTCGTACACATTTCATTGGCTGGGATGAAGGACGAGGCCGAAATCAGGGGGCATCGCAGGAGTTACGTGGGGGCCCTTCCCGGCCGGATCATTCAAGAGATAAGGAGGTGCGGCGCAAGAAACCCAGCGTTTATGTTGGACGAGCTGGACAAGGTAGGCCAGGACTTCAAAGGGGATCCAGCATCGGCGTTACTGGAAGTTTTAGATCCTGAGCAGAACACGCAGTTTATGGATCATTATCTGGACGTCCCCTTCGATTTATCCAGGGTGATGTTCATCGGCACCGCCAACACCACGGACCCCATCCCTGCACCACTTTTGGACAGACTCGAAGTCCTTCATTTGAGCGGGTACACGGAGTCCGAGAAGGAAGAGATAGCCTTTCGGCACTTGATCCCCAGGGAGGTTAAAGAGGCGGGCCTGCAGGACCATCCCCCCTCATTCACCGGCGAGGCTGTGAGGAAGCTGATACTTGAGTATACCCGCGAGGCGGGTTTAAGGGATCTGCAGCGGAGAATAGCCTCGATCTGCAGGAAGGTGGCCAGGGGGATGCTGGGGACTGAAGAAGCCGGTCGAAAGGCCTCGACTATAACTCCCGAAGCAGTGGAGGAATTCCTAGGCCCAAGGAAATACCATTTCGAAGTGGCCGAGGCCCGCGACCGCGTGGGAGTGAGCACAGGCCTGGCCTGGACCGAGACGGGCGGAGAGATAATTTTTGTCGAGGCCACTACCATGAGGGGCAGGAATCGGTTGATCCTGACCGGATCTTTGGGCGACGTAATGAAGGAGTCAGCCCAGGCGGCTTTGAGCTACATAAGGAGCCACGCGAATGAGTTGGGAATCGAGGAGACCTTCTTTGATAGGCATGACATACACATACATGTCCCTGCCGGCGCCATTCCAAAGGACGGGCCTTCGGCTGGGCTGACCATCGCCATGGCCTTGATCTCCATTCTCACGGGCCGCCCCTGCCGGAGGACAGTGGCCTTGAGCGGAGAGCTGACTTTGAGCGGGCGGATCCTCCCAGTGGCAGGCATCAAGGAGAAGCTGCTGGCAGCCGGAAGAGGAGGGGTAGGAAAATTGATACTGCCGGCCAAGAACGAGGGAGACATCCGCGTGCTAGGCCCCGAGATAACCCAGGAGCTTGAGATCCGCCTCGTAGACCGCGTGGAGGATGTACTGGAAGAGGTCCTGATCTAGTCGCGGCTGTTGATTCTTTCCAAGAGCCAGGCCATGTTTCGGCCCAATTGCCGCATTGTCTGGAGCCCTTCCTCGTCCTTTTCCACTTCCCCCTTGTCCAGCCCGAAGCCCAGGTTCCAGTAGTTGGAGCCTGGTACTATCATCTGGCTTATGAAGAAAAAGTGATTGATGGAGTCAAAAGTGTGGATTGCCCCGCCTCTGCGGGCCGCAACCACAGCCGCTCCCACCTTTCGCTTGAACATGTCGTCGTTTGCACGGGCCACGTACCCAGCCCGGTCGATCAGGGCCTTGGTCTCGGAGGAGAGGTCTGCGAAATAGGTAGGAGAGGCTATTATTATGCCGTCGGCGTCCACCATCTTCTCGATGCAGGCATTAGCGTCGTCCTCCCTGCCGGAGCACCGCCGGTCCTTTTTCTCGAAGCATTTCCGGCACGCGAGGCACCCTCGGATCTCCATGCCCGCGAGCTGCACGAGCTCGGTGTCAATGCCTGCAGCCTCGAGCTCTGAAAGCACTGTTCTGGCCAAAATGGCGGTGTTGCCGTTTCTCCTCGCACTGCCGTTGAAGGCCACGACTCGCATCGGAATCCTCCTCCCTTGCCGTTCTTGATCACCGGTTCGCCTTCAGGTTTTCCATATTGACACCCCTTTTTTTCCTACCGGGCATATAAACTCGCACTTTCTACAGTATTTTGTCGTAGGTTGGCTGCGGTAGTTGTCTTTAGAGGTCTCGGCGACATCTTTTTCCATCCTTACATTGCAAAGCTCTCGATTATAAGCGCCGTCCCTGCCGGGCAAGTGTTCCGAAAAGTCAATTGAGTTAAAGATAGGTGCCTTCTCGGCCATGGCATTTTCGGGGCAAACTCTTCTGCAGAAAACCTTACAGTCGGCACAAGGATCAAAGGCTACCGGTCAGGTAGGAAGTATCTCGGCATCAATCAATAAAGCCCTCAGTCGAATTCTAGGACCGTTCGAAGGAGTTATAAGCATATTGTTTTTGCCGATACATCCAAACCCGGCAAGCACTGCTGCATCTTTGAGAAAGACTCCTCCTTTTTCAACATAATAATGAAGTTTGCGGGTTTTTACTTTCACATTATTTTCGATCTGTTGGCTTGTCCGCTTTATGATGTCAATCAAAATGCGGTTGCCGGACGTACCTCTACCATCCCACCAATCAAGCTCCGACTTATCTTCCGGATGCGAGAGGCCGATCACAAGTAGAGATTTTGCAGAATCCGGCCATTTGAATAATTGAATGTCTCGATGAGAGTCATTATCTTTAACGGTACCGATTCCTGCATAATCTCCCATTTTATTGTATATAGTGTGTGACGCCGAAGATTTAATCGCTGCCATACTTGCTATGCCGGCAAGAGTTGCTCCGTTTTCCAAGGCGATTTCAATAATTCGTTTTCCTATGGTCATTG
>JBKHIW010000323.1:0-3107 GCA_046538465.1 Desulfobacteraceae bacterium
CGGCCATATCCTCTATATTCTTCTTGACCACCCGATTTTCAGGAAAAAAGCGGAGGTAGTTCTTGATGTCGGGGGTGGGGACTCCCTCACAGAATATCACGATGAAGGTCCGGAAGAGCTCGGATTCCTGCTCCATCTTCTTGGATTTGGGCTTGAGCTCGCTCTTGTCCGGGAAGCGGTATTGTACGCCTTGCTTGATATGATTGTAGAAAGAATCAATCAGGGATATCTTCATTAAGCGCGATTCCAAGGAATCCCGAAGGATTTCGTACATGGAACGACGCAGTTTTTCGTAATAATTAAGACGTTCCCTGTAACGCCACATACTTATAGAGTCCCTCGCTTGGTCGCTCGTAGGTTTCAGGAGTTATGAAGTCATTTCTCTTTGGACGACACGATATCATAGAGAGCGTTTCCGGGTAAGAAAGGAGGCTGATTAATGAAAAACCATATTTGAATATGCCCGGACAGCGCGTCAATGTCAATGAGAATCAGGACCGAGGCAACTCCAGGAATTTGCTTGACAAACATCAGGGGTAATATATAGTTGTTCATTTATTTTACAGCCGGAAGGAGTTGAATTCGCTGGCTTTTGGCACGCAAACCAATAATGACGGTCGATCTCAAGGACATCCCCGAGGAGGGCGCCCGGTACAGCTACCGTGTGGAAGCCGGACTGAGCATACTGAAGGAAGAGGGAGAGATACTGCTCGCCCTGGACTCCGAATTGGGGGTCGATGTACGGATAAACCGGGCCGGGCAGAGGTATATGCTGGCGGGCCGGCTGGAGTGTGGACTGAAGGCGAGGTGTGATCGCTGCTTGGAGTGGTTTCACCGCGACGTTGACTCGAGTTTTCGCACCTCCTTGGCCCTGCCCGGGGAGTATGAAACCGAATCCGAGATTGAGCTCAGCGAGGAGGACCTGGGGGTGGAGTTCCGCCACGGCGACGAGATCGATCTCTGGGAGATAGTCAGGGAGCAGATCTTGTTGGAGCAACCTATGAAATGGCTTTGTTCCGAAGGCTGCAGAGGGCTCTGCCCGAAATGCGGGGTGAACCTGAACCATGCGTCATGCCAATGCCGCGAGGAATCAGGCCATCCGGCTTTCCAGAAACTCCAGGCCCTGAAAATTAAAGGAGAGACATAAAAATGGCTGTTCCCAAGAGGAAAAAGTCCAAGTCCAAACGCGATATGAGGCGCTCCCACCACCGGCTTCAGATGCCGGGTGTCACAGAGTGCCCACAGTGCCACGAGGCTGTCCTACCCCATCGGGTGTGCCCCCACTGCGGCATGTACCGGGGAAGGGAGATCCTGAAACTCGAAGAGACGTAGAAATGAATATTGCTGTGGACGCCATGGGCGGAGACCACGGTCCTGAAGTGATAGTCCGGGGCGCGGTGGAGGCTGCTACGGAATCCGGGTTATCCGTCACCCTCGTGGGGGACGGTGAGGCGGTCGATCGAGCTTTCCGGGCACACGAAGAGAACCAAAGGGTCACGGTTTGCCATTGTGACCAAGCGGTGGGCATGGACGAACCTCCGCTAAAGGCGCTTCGCAGCAAGCCACAGGCCTCGATCAGGGTGGCCTTTGATTTGGTTAAACGCGGGCTGGCGGATGCCGTAGTGAGTGCCGGGAACTCGGGCGCCACTTTCGCCGCCGGTCTTTTGCTTTTGGGGAAAGTAAAAGGGGTTGAAAGACCCGCCCTGGCCAGTATATTCCCTGGTAGGCGGGGAGAGGTTCTTCTTCTCGACGTGGGGGCGAATGTTGACTGCCGACCGGTCCATCTTCTCCAGTTCGGTGTTATGGGGCAGGCCTTTGCAGCGGCCTGCCTGGATATAGAAGATCCGAAGGTGGGGCTGCTCAGCATCGGCGAGGAGGGCGGGAAGGGCAATGAGCAGGTGCGCAAGGCGTATGAGCTGTTCAAGGTCGGAGGGCTGAATTTTGTGGGAAATGTAGAGGGACGCGACCTCTTTTCAGGAGAAGTGCCGGTCGTGGTCTGTGACGGGTTTGTGGGCAACGTGGCCCTCAAGGTCTCCGAGGGTATGTCTGATGCGGTGGCCTCCATGCTGAGGCAGGAGCTCGGTAGGACCGCCGCGGGCAGGTTAGCCATGATTCTGGGACGGCCGGCCATGGAGAGGTTGAGAAAAACGCTTGACTACGAGACATACGGGGGGGCCCCTATCTTGGGGATCAACGGGGTCGGGCTGGTCTGCCACGGGAGTTCTTCAGCGCGAGCCATCAAAAACGCGGTCATACGGGCTGCGGAGTATGCGGGCAACAATTTCCAAGACAAGCTTTCCCGGCGCATGAGCGAGTTGGCCTCCGGCGGGGAGACGGTTCAAATGGAGGGGGCGCAGTGAGTGATGATAAGCGTGTGGTGGTGGTGACCGGCGGATCCAAGGGGATCGGTCGGGCCGTGGCCCATCGGTTCGCAAAAGAGGGGGCCAGGCTTTTTCTGGTCCATTACGATCAGGACGATAAGGCTGTTCAAGATGCCCTCGCGGAGGTATCCGCCGCCGGCGGGACAGCCGAGGCACGGAGGTTGGACGTCTCATCGGCAAGTGATGTGGAGGAGTTTTTCAACGGAGTATTGGGGCGCTTCGGTCGTGTGGACGTCTTGATAAACAACGCCGGCATGACCCGGGACACGCTTCTGATCAGGATGAAGGAGGAGGACTGGGACGCTGTTTTGGCTGTTAACCTCAAGGGTGTTTTCAACTGCACCAAGGCAGTGATACAGTCAATGCTCAAGCAGAGGTCGGGGCGCATTGTGAATATCTCGTCGGTGACCGGTGCGATCGGGAATGTTGGACAGGCCAATTACGCCGCCTCCAAGGCCGGGATTTTGGGGTTCACCAAGACCGTGGCCCGGGAAGCGGCTCCGAGGGGCGTGACTGTCAATGCAGTGGCCCCGGGATTCATTGATACAGAGATGACCGCCTCCCTGCCCCAAAAGGTCAAGGACTCGTTCCTGCAGCAGATTCCCTTGGGAAAAATGGGCAGACCTGAAGATGTGGCAGAGGCGGTCTACTGGTTGTGCTCCGAGGGGGCAGCCTATATCACCGGTCAAACCATACATGTAAACGGCGGCATGTTCATGTGAGCCG
>JBKHIW010000324.1:0-3089 GCA_046538465.1 Desulfobacteraceae bacterium
AAGAATCTCCCAGGAGGCGTGAAGTCGGGGCTCGGAACAGAGATATCCTGATCTTCTCCGATCTGGACGGAACGCTCCTTGATCATCATACGTATAGATGGGATGAGGCGCGGCCGGCGCTGGACCGATGCCGTGACTCCGGCATCCCGGTGATCATGGTCTCCAGCAAGACAAGAGCGGAGATGGAATCGCTGAGCAAGCTGACTGGCCTTTATTGGCCGTTTATTTCAGAAAACGGCGGCGGTGTTTTCTTCCCGGCCGGTTGCCCCTACCCGCCTCCTTCTCAAGCCATGCGGGAGGGGGGCTTGTGGGTGTGGCCTCTGGGAACACCCCGCGACTCCTTGGTCCGGTCCTTGCAGGCGATTAATAGTAAATACGGCTGGGCGCTGCGGGGGTTCTCCGACATGCCCTTGGAGGAAATCTCCCGAATTACGGGCCTCGATCCCGGGGCCGCCGAACGCGCAGCAAGAAGGGAATTCGACGAGCCCTTCGTGGCGTCTGAGGAGCTGGATATAAAGGCCCTCGAGCAGGCCGCCTCCGAGCTGGGCCTGAGGGTGACGAGAGGAGGGCGCTTTTTCCACCTGTTCGGCGGGACCGACAAAGGCGAGGCCGTAGAGCGTTTGATCGACTGGTTCAAGGAGCTCCGCGGCAAGGTGTTGACTATAGGCCTCGGAGACGGGCCCAACGACATTCCGATGCTACTGCGGGTGGATATCGCCGTGCTGATCAGATCCTGTCGACCTGCCGAAGAGGTGGCGGCGAAGGTCCCCGGAATACGCATTACCGCTGCGGCCGGTCCGGCCGGGTGGAACGAAGCGGTGCTGGAGCTTTTAGACCATCACCTTTAAGAAGGGAGTACCCGAGATGTTCGAAAAGGAAGTGAACCCGGAGCGGATAGAAACCGCGGACATGGTGGTCTGCGTACCCTCTTATAATGAAGCGGACTCCATAGCCTACCCGGTGAGGCAGGCCGACCTGGGATTGGCCAAGTTCTTCCCAGAGCTGAAGTCGGTCATCATAAACTGCGACAACAATTCTCCCGATGGAACCAAGGAGGCCTTTTTGGGCACTGACACGGAAAAGCCCAAGATCTACTTGTCCACCCCCCCCGGGGTGAAGGGCAAAGGGAACAACTTCCGGAACCTCTTCGAGAAGGTCTTGGAGCTGGAAGCTAAGGCCGTGGTGGTAGTGGACGCGGATCTCGAAAGCATCACGCCTCAGTGGATCAAGCACCTCGGCGAGCCTCTGTTCAACGATTTCGAATACGTAGCCCCTCTCTATGTCCGCCACAAGTACGACGGCACTATTACCAACGGGATTGCATACCCCTTGACCCGTGCCCTCTATGGACGACGAGTGCGGCAGCCCATCGGCGGGGACTTCGGATTCAGCGGCAACCTTGCCGAGGTTTATCTGGAAAGCGAGATATGGGACGAGGCGACAGCAAACTTTGGCATAGACATATGGATGACCACCTTGGCCATCAGTCAAGGGGTGCCTATATGCCAGTCCTTCATGGGCCGGCCCAAGGTGCACCGCCCCAAGGATCCCGCAGGATCACTGGGCCCTATGTTCCGCCAGGTGATCGGCACTATATATACCCTTATGTGCCGCTTTGAGGACCTGTGGGCACGGGTCAAGTACAGCAAACCCACCGCCATCTACGGCTTCGGCCTCGGCGAAGTGGAAATGCCGCCCAAAGTCGACGTAGACAGCCGGAAGCTCTTTGAGCAGTTTCATCAAGGCTTTGAGGATTACCTGGGGGTATGGGAACAGGCGCTCTCAGAGGATATTTACCGCAAGTTGGTGGAAATCCGAGGAATGAAGGACAGGGTCTTCAACTTCCCCACGGATCTCTGGGCCCGGATACTCTATGATATGGGTGTGGCTTACAGGGACAGGGTCCAGGAGCCGGATGTCTTGATGGATTCTCTGATTCCCCTGTACTATGGGCGGACCCTCTCCTTTGTAAAAAAGACCCGAAGGATGTCCACCCAGCAGGCCGAAGAGACCATTGAAGAGGACTGCGTGACCTTCGAGTTGACCAAGCCCTACCTGCTCAAGCGCTGGTCGGGCGAATAGAGGAATCGGTCCTGCGCACTAGCAGCAAGCGTATGTCCATAACATTGGTGTTGGTCGGGCCTGTGATCAACAGATCCCCGGTCTGCTCGAGATATCGATAAGAGTCGTTGTCGTTCAGGAAAACAGAACTCTCCATTCCCGCCTTTCTGCCGCGGGCGTACGTCCCGGGGTCAACCACTCCGCCTGCTGCATCCGTGGGACCGTCATTCCCGTCCGTCCCCGCGCTCAGTATAACCACCTCGGGCGGAAGATCGGCTATCTCCATACATGCAGCAAGGCAGAACTCCTGGTTTCGTCCGCCTCGGCCCTTTCCCCTGATGGTGACCGTGGTCTCTCCGCCAGAGACTATACAGGCCGGAGGCCCGAGGGGATGCCCTGAGGAGAGGACCTCTCTAGCGATGGCGGCGTGGACCTTGGCCGCCTCCCTCGTCTCCCCCTCTATCATGGAAGAGAGAATGAGCGCCTTGTAGGACCTCTTCTCGGCCTCCCGGGCCGCACTTTCCAGCGCCAAGATATTGCTTCCGATCACACAGTTGTAAACCTTGTCAAAGACCGGGTCTCCAGGCTTCGGAGTCTCTGGGACCCTTCCCTTGAGTCCGGCCTGGAGATACTCCCTTATGGACGAGGGCAGATCACCGGCCAGCGAGTATCGTTCCAAGACCCGCCATGCATCCTCGAACGTACTGGTGTCAGGGACAAAGGGTCCGGATGCGATTACGTCCACCCGATCGCCTACCACGTCTGACAGCATGAGATTGACCGCGGCCGCCGGACTGGCCAATCGGGCCAACTGCCCGCCCTTGGATCCGGAGATATGCTTTCTTACCGCATTGATTTCATCTATACCGGCACCGCACTCCAAAAGCCTCTTGGTAAGCCCCTGCTTCTCTTCCAGAGTTATACCCCCGACGGGTCTCGGCATTAGTGCAGAACCCCCGCCTGAGATCAGGGAGAAGACAAGGTCCCGCTCTCCGGCCCGGCTCAGGAGCTCCACGATTCGACCTGTC
>JBKHIW010000325.1:0-3069 GCA_046538465.1 Desulfobacteraceae bacterium
CCCGCACGTTGCCCTGCCAGGGATGGGCGGTGAGGAAATCCATCGCTTCAGGAGATACCCCCTCCACCCTTTTGCCGTATTGCTGAGCGTAGTATCTGATGAAGCGTTCAGCCAGCAGAGGGATGTCTTCCGTTCGCTCCCTCAAGGGGGGGAGCCGAATGGCGATCACCTCGATTCGGTATAACAGGTCGCGCAGAAATTCGCCTTTGTGGATCAGGCGTTGCAGATCCAGGTTTGTGGCCGCAATGATCCTTACGTCCACCTGCCTGGATTCCACTCCCCCCACCGGCTCCAACTTCTTTTCCTGCAGGAATCTTAGCAGCTTGCTCTGGAGCCTCAGGCTCATGTGACCGATTTCGTCCAAGAAAAGGGTCCCGCGGTCGGCCGTCTCTAGACGCCCCGGCTTCCTGGAACCGGCGCCGGTAAAGGCCCCCTTGACATAGCCGAAGAGCTCAGCCTCCAGGAGCGTCTCAGTCAGGGCCGCCGAATTGATGCACACCAAATTTTCTTCCCGTCTGCTGCTCTCCCGGTGAAGCGCTCTGGCCAAGAGCTCTTTGCCCGTCCCGGTCTCTCCGTATATCATGACCGAGGCGTCGGTTGCCCCCACCGTTCTGACCATGTCAAAGAGTTCCCGCATCCTTTCGCTGCATCCTATAATGCCGTGAAATTCGCAGTCCTGGCCGAGAGTAGCCTCCAGGGAGCAGAGTCGCCTTGATATCTCGGATTCTCGAATGACTCGTTCTACTACAACCGCGAGTTCTTCGAAGTCCAAGGGCTTCATCAGATAATTGGCCACACCTTCCCTCATGGCCTGAACCGCTGATTTGACCGTGCCGTAAGCGGTCATTATCACTAATGGCGGCGGGTCTTCCATTTGCTGCATCCTGCGGTGGAGCTCGACTCCGTCCATTCCCGGCATCTTGAGATCAGAGAGCACCAGGGCGATGTCATGGTGCGCATCCAGGAGGGCCAAGGCTTCCTGTCCGGTTCCGGCCCAAAGCACCTGATAACCCTCATCACCCAGTATGGCTGTTAGTACCTTAAGTGTATTTTTTTGGTCATCTACTAGTACTATTTTCCTGCCCGACATCGCTTTTTTCCCTTTCCTGTCGCTCCAGGAACCGTGCCGGCCATTCCACAGTGACCTTGGTTCCACTTCCCAAGCGGCTTGATATACGAATGACACCTCCGTGGCTCTCCAGGATTCCGAGACTGAGAGGCAGGCCCAGCCCGGTTCCCATGTCCTTGGTGCTGAAAAACGGGTCGAATATACTCTTGAGATGTTCGGGCGGGATTCCCCCGCCTTGATCCCGGATGACTATGCGCGCCCAGGGTCGGCCGTCTCCCCCCTGGTCTCCATTGTTGCTCAGACCGGATGAGAAGTGGACCTCCCCGCCCCGGGGCATTGCATCCATTGCGTTTACCAAAAGATTCAACAAGACCTGCTCCATTTGGTCGCGATCCACCAGGAGGGGCGGGAGGCCGGGATCCAGTGCGTTCACAAAACGAACCCCCCGCTGGGATGCCTGCTCTTCGAAAAGCCCCTGCACCGACTCTATCAATCGGTTGATATCGGTGGGAGCAACCCTTGGAGTGGACTGCCTGGCAAAATAGAGGAACTCACTGACAAAAGTATTCAGACGGTCGATCTCTTCTGAAACCAGATCAGTGTATTCCTGAACCAGGGGATCCTCAGGCCTCCTCTTTTTCAGATGGACCATGGCGCCTTTCATGGCGTTGAGCGGGTTTCGTATTTCGTGGGCGACGCCTGCGGACAATCGTCCCAGGGAAATCAATTTTTCCGATCGTACCAATTCGGCCTGGGTACGGGAGAGCTCTCTGACCATTCGGTTGAATGAACTGGTGAGCTCGCCCAGCTCATCCCTGGAGCGGACCTTAAGCTCTTGATCGAGATCCCCACCGGCTATCCTGCGGGTGGCGGCCGCCAAATCCCCCACCGGCTTGAGGATCAGGTATGAGAGGCAACAGATGCCGGTGACCGCAAAAAAAAGCGCCGCCAGAACCACCTGGAGGACCCTGGTTCTTATCAGTCCGGCCTCTCCGAGGAGCTCCCCGCTCGAAATGGTGGCAGCCAAGGACCATCCTGTACCTGGAATGGGGGTAAATGCCGCCATTTTGCTCTCGCCCTGGTAGGTATATCGTCTCCAGCCCGAGCCTCCCGCAGCCATATCCTTTACCAGGCTCTCCAGGCTGGGGTCCGAGTAATCCCCAAGTTCCAGCTCATACGGTTCGAATTCCGGGTGGGCCAGGACTTTTCCTTGACCGTCCACGAGGAAGGCATAACCTGTTTCGCCCACTTGTATGTTTCCCACGATCTTCATTATGGACTCATAGTCGAGGTCAATGATCAGAAGGCCGGCCAGCTCCTGCCATGCGGTGAATATGGGAGCGGCCCAGTGTATCAGATAGCCGCCGTGGGCCTCCGAGTAGGTGACCTCGGAGACCTGCACCCCTCTCATCCCTTGCTCCAACACTTCATCAATAAACGGGGCTTTCCGTCCGCCCCTATCTACTGGAGTTGCCTGAAAAGGGCCTACTCTGATAAGCTCTTTGCCGCCGGCGTCCAGGTAGCGGATACGATAATAGCAGGGGGCCCTGGCAATAAAGTCTTCGAAGATCCTGACGATCTGCGTTCTGTTGAATTCGGCCTCGGCCTCCAGTCGAAAAGACCGGGCCAGGTGAAAATCCGACAGGATAGGAAGGCTGGAAAGCGTGTTAATATCCACGCGGCAGGTGTTCAAGAGATCATCGATCAGCTTGGCTGTTGTTTGGACCTTTACCATCTGCTCTTGTCTGACCAAGCGATTAACCCTCTCCACCGAGGCCCGGTAGGAGAGGTAACCTACCGTGGCAATGGGCACACAGACCAGTGGAAGGACCAGAAGGAGCAGCTTGAATGTAATGGAAAACCTGAAGTTCATATGCTTCTTGCCTCTCGCGCATCGAGGCGTTGGAAAAAAATTAGGATAGGCCCCGCATAGCGGTCTGTCAATGGAGTGAAATGAGAGTTCGAGTGCTGTGCAGCACCATATTTGTTTTTCTTTCAAC
>JBKHIW010000326.1:0-3057 GCA_046538465.1 Desulfobacteraceae bacterium
TCAGCGGACTTCATCATAACCGGTGAGAACACGAGGAGAATCGTTATATCCGGGGGAAGCGAACGACAGAGGGATATCATAGGGCGAATGAAACGCATTTTGGCTGAAACCGAGTGAATTGCCGGGAGGCGGTCAGGAAGAGCATGGGACTGGTTGTACAAAAATTTGGAGGCACATCAGTAGCAAGCCCTGAAAAAATTAAAAAAGTCGCCGAAAGGGTTCTGGAATGTCACCGGGAAGGAAACCAAATGGTGGTGGTCCTATCGGCAATGGCCGGGCAAACCGACGGATTGATCGAACTGGCCCACCAGATCTCCGAGGAGCCGGACCCGCGGGAGCTTGACGTACTCATGGCCACTGGCGAGCAGGTCACGGTGGCCCTCTTTGCCATGGCGGTCAAGGCCATGGGTTACGAGGCATGCTCCCTCTTGGCATTTCAAGCGGCCATCCATACGGACAAGTTTTACGGGAGGGCCCGGATACACGATATAGACACACGCAGGATACAAGATGAGCTTGCAAAAAACCGCATAGTGGCTGTTGCCGGGTTCCAGGGTATGGATGAGGGCGGCAATATCACCACCCTGGGCCGCGGCGGGTCCGATACCACCGCGGTTGCACTTGCAGCCGCCCTCAACGCCGACGTCTGCGAGATATTCACAGACGTAGCCGGTATATACACCACGGATCCGGGGATTTGCCCAAGGGCCAAAAAATTGGAGGCCATCTCCTATGAAGAGATGCTGGAAATGGCCAGCCTGGGCGCCAAGGTCTTGGAAATCCGATCCGTGGAGTTTGCAAAGAAGTTTGCCGTGCCCATCCACGTTCGATCCACGTTCAGCAAGGAGAAAGGAACAATGGTGGTTGCCGAGACAAAGGATATGGAGAAAGTTTTGGTCTCCGGGGTTGCCTATAACAAAAACGAGGCACGGGTTACCATAAGGAAGGTCCCGGACCGGCCCGGGGTAGCAGCCCGCATCTTCCACCCCGTATTCGAGCAGGGTATCGTAGTTGATATGATCGTCCAAAACACCAGCGAGGACGGGATCACGGATCTGACTTTCACAGTACCCAAGGTGGACTTCATGAAGACCCTGAAGCTGGTGGGCCGGGTTGCCGAAGAGATCGGTGCGGAAAGGGTTATGGGGGATGAAGACATAGCCAAGGTATCGGTGATAGGCGTGGGAATGCGGACCCATGCCGGCGTGGCCTTGAAGATGTTCGAGACCCTGGCTGCTGAAAACATAAATGTGATGATGATCAGCACATCCGAGATCAAGGTATCTTGCATAATAGAAGAAAAATATACCGAGTTGGCCGTGAGGGTTCTTCACAAGGTGTTCGGGCTGGAGGATGAAGAGCCGCAAGCAGAAGAATGACCGGCCGGGGGCCTGCCTCCTCCTTCTCTTGGCCCTCCTTTTTCTGGGAAGCTCCGGTATGGGCGCCCCATCTGCGGGGCGATCCGCCCCCTCACCGGAGCCGGCCTGTTATGTGGAGGTGAGAGGTGCGGTGGAGAACCCTGGGGTATACGGTTTCCCCGCCCCACCACCCCTGCAGGCGGTTCTCTCTGAAGCGGGGCTTGAACGTGACTGCAGGGAAAGAGTAGTCACCTCAGGCACCAGGGTCACAGTCATGAAGAGAAACGGTGGAATCCAGCTCGATTTAGGGCTTATGAGCGCCTACCATTGTAAGACTCTGGGTATCCCGATACCCCTCAATAGGGTCGACAAAGACGAGCTGCCCGCACTTCCCGGGGTGGGTCCCAAACTCGCAGAGGCCATAGCAAGGACCCGCGCCGAGATCGGCGGGTTCAAACGGGTAGAAGAGCTCCGTCTGGTGCACGGGATCGGCCCTAAGCTCCTGGACGGAATAAGGCCCCATGTAAGAGTCCCATGACGATCATCACACGGGCTTCTCCCGGAAACTCCCGGCCGGTTGGAGCCTCGGAGAGCAAATGAGGCTGAAAAGGATCATACCGGATCAGCTGATCGGCGTACTGGCAACCGGTTTTTTCCTGTTCATAAGCTTGACCGGTTCTTGGGGCCTGACAGGCGTCCTGGAGCGCATAACCTTCGACCTTGGGGTGCGGCTGGCCGCAGATGAAGCACAGAACCCCGATATCGAGATCGTGGCGGTGACCGAGGAGGACCTTGAAGAGCTGGGAAGACCTCCCTGGCCTCGTGAGGTGCTGGCCCGGGCGGTCCTGAACCTGGCCGGAGCCGGGGCCAAGGTCATTGCCATTAACATGCCCTTTACTGAGCCGGAAGAATCCAAGGGGCTCGAGACTGTGAAATCGCTCAAAGATAAATTCGAGTCCATGGGGCTGGCCCAGGATGGACCTGGACTTGAGTTTTATAAAGAGCTCACGGATGCGGCAAAAGACCTGGACAGCGACCGCATCCTGGCAGAGGCCGTGAGGGAGGCGGGCAATGTAGTGCTCCCCGTTCAATTCCACTCCGACGGCCGGGGCCGGGATTCAGTGCCGCCCCCCTTTATCGAGGCCAATGCCCTAAGAGGGATTCGGGGTGCGGAGGACGACTGGGCATTGGACTCGGTGGTCCAAGCGAACAAGGTCAAACCCCTGCTGCCCTCGTTCGCTGAGGCGGCGGCTGGTATTGGTCACTCGAATGTCTTTCCCGACCCTGACGGGGTGGTGAGGGAGCAGGTCCCGGTGGTCGGCTATCTCGGAAGGTTCTTCTTCCCGTCCTTCCCCATGGCTATTGCAAAGGCGTTCAAAGGCCTACGGGATGATGACGTGGCGGTGGTCTTGGGCGAGGGCGTCCAGGCAAGAGCCAATCCCTCGGAGTTAGTTTTCATACCCGCCCGGACCGATCGAACCGCCGCATTGATCAAGTGGAGCAAGGGACCTGACAGAACCTTCCGTTGGACGCCTTTCATGACCGTCTTCAAGAACCGGATAAGGACCCCGCTTTTCAGGGACAAGATAGTGATCCTCGGGGCAACGGCCCCGGAATTGGACGGCACCTACAATACCCCTATCAACCCCAGGCTCCCGGGAGTGGAGGTGGTGGCAAACTCCACGGCCAACATCCTGGA
>JBKHIW010000327.1:0-3053 GCA_046538465.1 Desulfobacteraceae bacterium
TCTGTAGGCGGAGAATTGGGGGATGGCGATGGCCGCCAGGATTCCGATGATGGCGATTACGATCATCAGCTCGATAAGGGTGAAGCCTTCTTGTTTTGAGAATTTGCTTAACATGATTACCTCCTGCTTTTTGGATGTACCTAAATATTGATCATGATCAAGATTCAGTGGAAAGAGTTTGTCACCTCCTTTCTTTGAGACTTTGAATGATTGGCTGTGGATCAGATATCCAAGTTTTGTGCCAAAAGGAGTGATTGAGAAAAATAAGTTTAGATAGGTTGTCTTATCAAGTGGTTAAATCGGGGAGGAGATTGGTCGAGGAGTGGAGGGAAGAGTGGGTGTGATTAATCCGGGCGAGGGAGGTGAATTTCACCCGGAAAGGGGTGAAATTCACCCGGAGGTTTGGAGCTTGGCCAGGCGGTATTTGAGGGAGTCGGGTGTTATTCCGAGGAGCTCGGCCGCCTTGCGACGGGAGCCGCCGGATAGCTCCAGGGCCTGGAATATGTAATCGCGCTCTACTTGGAGGAGGGCCTTGTCTAAGTCCATGCCTTGTAAGGATAAATCGGTTCGGCGGCGATTCTCTCTGGTCTTTTTTTGTTTGAAGGTGGAAAGGGTCAGGCTCTCGGGGAGGACGATGTTGGAGGTCTCCAGGGCCACGCTTCGTTCTATAATGTTTTCCAATTCGCGGACGTTGCCGGGAAATGTATATTGCTGAAGGATGTCCAGGGCGTAGGCGCTCATTTTTTTGACATCCTTGCCCAATTCTTTGGAATACTTCTCCAGGAAGTGCTGGGCGAGTATGGGGAGGTCTCCTTCGCGTTCTCTTAGAGGGGGGGTGGAGATGTGGATCACGTTCAGGCGGAAGAAGAGGTCCTCGCGGAACCGCCTTTCTATGACCTCGGTCTCCAGGTCCTTGTTGGTGGCGGAGATCAGTCTCACATCCACGGTCTTTTCCTCGGTGCCGCCTACTGCGGTGAAGGTGCGGTCCTGGATCACGCGGAGGAGCTTTACCTGTATGGGGAGGGGGAGCTCGCCTATTTCGTCGAAAAAGACGGTGCCGCCGTGGGCCGCCTCGAAGAGGCCTGTTTTATCCGTGGATGCGCCTGTAAAGGCCCCTTTGCGGTATCCGAAGAGCTCGCTTTCAATAAGGCTCTCGGGGATGCCGGCGCAGTTTATTACTATGAAGGGCTTGTCCTTGCGGTCGCTGCGGCGGTGTATGGCGCGGGCCACGAGCTCCTTGCCTGTGCCGCTTTCGCCTGATATCAGGATGTTGGACTTGGTTTGGGCCACTCGGTCTATGAGGTCATAGACCTTCCTCATCTGAGGGCTCTCGCCGATCAGGCATCCGAAGTGAAGGCCTTTTTGAGAGTGCTTCAGGGTGTGGTCGCCTGTCTTTTTTGCCTGGAGGGCCTCTTTTACTATCTTTTTGAACTCGCGGACCTTGAAGGGCTTGGGGATGTAGTCATAGGCACCCTCTTTCATGGCCTGGACCGCGGTCTCGGCTGTGGCAAAGGCCGAGATCATCACCACCACGGCGTCCGGGGCTACTCCTTTTGCCTTTTTAAGGACCTCGATCCCGTCTATATCCTTCATGCGGATGTCGCTGATGATGAGGTCAAAGGCATCCTGGTCAAGGCGGGAGAAGGCCTCGGCGCCGTTTGAGGCCAGGGCGACCTCATAGCCCTCGCTGGTCAGGAGGATCTCCAGGAACTCCCGCATGCTCTGCTCATCGTCCACCACCAGGATGCGCTGGGGGTCTCTTCCAGACAATGCGGCCTCCTACCATGGTGAGCTCGGCCCTGCCCCGGAGCGGCAGCCCCAGAAAGGGGGAGTTGCTGCTCCGGGACTGAAGCTCGCCCGCTGTTAAAACGAATTCCAAGTCAGGGTCGACGATGGTTAGATCGGCAGATGCTCCCTTATTCAAAAGGCCTCCGTCAACCCCCAGGATTCGGGCTGGATTCACAGTCAGCTTTTTGACGGCCTCGGGGAGACTTAACACCCCCTGCTCCACCAGGGCCAGGGTCAGGGGAAGCGCGGTTTCCAGGCCGATGATGCCGAAGGCGGCCTGCTCGAACTCCACGTCCTTTTCCAGGGGACTGTGGGGCGCGTGATCGGTGGCGATGGCATCAATTACGTCCCGGGCCAGGCCTTCTTTTACTGCTTGTACGTCCTCAGGGGTGCGGAGGGGGGGATTCATCTTGGCCTCTGTGCGGTACCCGATCACTGCGGTGTGGTCAAGGGTGAAGTAGTGGGGGGCGGTCTCTGCGGTAACCGGGAGGCCCTCTTCCTTTGCCCTGCGTATCAGCTCCACCGAGCCCCGGGTGCTTACATGAGCGATGTGGACCGGGCAGCCGGTCAGACGGGAGAGGTTTATGTCCCTGTAAACCATGATCTCCTCGGCTGCTGCGGGTATGCCTCTCAGGCCTATTTTGGTAGATACTTTCCCTTCGTGCATGGCGCCTTCCGAGGAAAGGGATGTATCCTCGCAGTGGCTTATCACAATGAGGCCGTGGAAGCGGCCGTACTCCAAGGCCCTTCGCATGACCTGGCTGCTCAACACCGGCCGGCCGTCGTCCGAGACTCCCACTGCGCCTGCCTGCTTCAAATCGCCGAACTCGGTCAGGGCCTCTCCCTTCTGCCCCATGGTAACCGCAGCTACGGGATGCACCTTGAGATATCCGGCCGAGCGGGCCTGCCTGAGGATGAACTCGGTTACCGAGCGGGAATCGTTCACCGGATCGGTATTGGGCATACAGGCAAGGGCTGTGAAGCCGCCTGCAACACCGGCCCGTGACCCGGATTCCACGGTCTCCTTGTACTCGTGGCCCGGCTCCCTCAAATGGACGTGCATGTCGATCAGACCGGGTAGCACCAGGCGGCCGGATGCGTCTATGATCTTCACCCGGGGCGGGACTTCAGTCAGCCCGCCCGGCTGGAGCATGTCTTTTATGCGCCCCCGCTCTACCACTATGTCCAGGTCCTCGATCCTCCCGCGTAGGGGGTCCACCACCCGGCCGCCTCTAATCCACGTCGCCACGCCTGGAACCTCCGAT
>JBKHIW010000328.1:0-3037 GCA_046538465.1 Desulfobacteraceae bacterium
CGGTTAATGCCTCCAGATTGCCGTGTATGTCGGAGAGAACCGCGATACGCATGGAGAAAAATATTGACGGTCTCGCAAAAACCAGCTCGACCGCCGCTGGGATCATTGTAACCCCTTGAAACCCCAAGGGCAGATAACCGCGTCTGGACTTTTTGAAACTCCGTCAATGTTTCTATGGACTTGCTGTTACTGCATCTCAGGCAGATCTCGGGCGCAGAATCGAGCCGCAATGGACTCTTGCTCGTCCAAGATTTCCGTGAGAACGTCCATATTGGTCATTGGATTCATTATCACCGCACGAAGCACCACCAGGTCCTCGGCACACGGAGGCTCGCCCTGCAAAGTGGTTCGCGATACAAAGCTGTGCCCCGCCTCCCTCTGCATGCGCTGAAGATCCCGGTTGACTTTGTTCAACCCCTCATTGATACGGCACCCCTGATCGGCCTCGGCACTCTCCAGGGCCTCTTGGATTCTTTTAGGGCAGTATCTATACGTCAAAATATTCAACTCCGGCCTGGTAATCAACTGAAAGTCAGGCCGTCGGCGGATCTCCTCTGCGAATGCCGAGGCGGTCTCAATGCCGTGCTCGATCAGCAAGGCGTAGCCGCTTCCGCCCATGATCTTGAGGGCGCTGTCCAGGATCAATGAATTCGCCTCCCTGGAGCCGGAAAGCGACTTGATCCCCAGATCCACGGACCCGCGTCGGTTGACGTAATTGGCATGGTAGGCGATCGCGTCCATGGCATAAGGATCCTGAAAGTAGACCATACCGCAGCTCATGGGCATGTAAAACTGCTTATGCCCGTCTATGGTCACGGAATCGCTCTTTTCGATCCCTGCGAGGAGGTGCCTGTATTTTTTGGATAGAAGGGTCGGTCCCCCCCAGGCTGCATCCACATGGAAATGGATGCCGTGCCTGCCGCATATCTCCGCCATCCCTTCCAGGGGATCTACGGTCCCGGTCTCAGTGGCCCCGGCGATCCCCACGGCGGCCAGTATGCAGGTCCTGGGCGACTCTGCCTTTATCCTCTCTATAGTCTGCTCAAGAGCCCGGATGTCCATCCGATGTCGGCTGTCGATATCAACTGGGATAACGTTTTCATTACCTATCCCCAGGATGCCGGCCGCCTTTCTCAATGAATAATGCACCAGGCTGGAGGCCAGGATCACACACCGATCGACTCCATAGGCACGGTAAGCCGCAGGCAACCCTTCCTGCTCTATGCCGCCGAATCCCTCCTTGGCCTTGAACCGGTGATTTCGCGCCACCCACAATGCAGTGAGATTCGCCGTGGTCCCCCCCTCAGTAAGGACCCCCAAGGTGGTCTCCGCGTTTTGCACATGATGGGCATAGAATTCTTCCCCAAAGCCGTAGACCATCCTGTGAATCTTGGCGATCACCTGTTTTTCAACCACAGAGACCACCTTGGAGGTCTCTAGCTTCACCACATTCTGGTTCAGTGCTGTCGCGATGGTCTTTAGGTGCACCATGAAAAAGGGAATCGCCGAGGTCATATGCCCCACGAAGTAGGGGGACGCCACATTAACGGCGTGCGGGGCCACCTCCTTGATCAGGCAGGTAATCACATCAGCGAGCTTTTTCTCAGGCTCCTCGCTGATCTCGGTCCGCGTGTATTGTTGTGAGAGCTCCCTCAGGCTCTTGGCCCTGGTAATGCCGACATTGTTTCTCAGGAACTCATGCAACCCGAAGAGTATCTGTTCCATGTACTTGATCAAAGTGGCACGACAGGCATCATCCTCCGGGCGTATAAAGACCCTGACCAGATGCTCCCAATCAGCCACCAGATCTTTTCTCAGCGCTTGATAAGCACTATCAGTCATTGATTTCCCCCCGGACCCTGCATGCCCCGAGTCGAACGACTCCTTTAGGCAGGATCCGACAAAACCTCATATATGACATTTTGATCTGTTGCTTTGCCATATTGACCCAATCGATCAAAAAAAGGTATGCTGTTTAAAAGCTTCTTCTACAGGAGGTCGGCTGTGGAGGTCAAGGATTTAACCCTGGAAGTCCTTGTCAGCATTCGCGACGAAATCAAGGCCTTACGGGCGGATACCAATGCTCGATTCGAACAGATGGACAAGCGATTCGAGCAGATGGACAAGCGATTCGAACAGATGGACAAGCGATTCGAAAGAATCGAGGAGGACATCTCTCAGATCAAAAAAGGAATGGACTATATCGTCAACAGATTCGAGCGGGACTATTTGCTTCTGGCCTCGCAAGTCGACACCATGAAAAAACGCCTCGGGGTATGCGAAGAGCGCCTCGGGATCTCTCCTGATCCGTTTTAGCCGGCCGCCTTCAAGAGCCTGGGAAATGCCTGCTGCTCGGCCGTACCTCTTCCACCCCTAAGAGGGGAGATCCTTCATGCCGGACTATGAAGAAAAGATAAGAAGCGCAATTGCAGCCGGATACAACCTCCCTGCCCTCTCTCCCGTTGCCATGGAGGCGGTCGAGCTTGCATCCCGGGAAGGAGTCCCCGCCTCCAAGATCGCCGGGGTCATTGAGCGCGATCCCTCCCTGGCGGCAAGGCTCCTCAAGCTTGCCAACAGCCCCTTTTTCAGGGCCGGCATGCCCATAGGCACACTGACCCAGGCCGTCGTCAAGCTGGGCTTCGACCGAGTCAGGATGATGGCCCTTTCCATTTCTTTAAGGGACACCTTTCCCATGGGAAAGAAGGGCCCCATGGACTATGAGAAGTTCTGGAGACTCTCCCTCTATCGCGCCCTAATAGCAAAGGCACTGGCCTCACACCTCAAGACAGCCCATCCAGAGGAGGCCTTTGTGGGAGCCCTGCTGGAAGAGATAGGCCTGCTGGTCTTTTACGACCTCTTCATAAAGGACCGCATTGAGAATCCACCCCCTTTGGACCTGGATGACCTGGAAAACCTCCTCCTATGGGAAAAAGAGGCCTTCGGTATCGACCACCGCCAAGTGGGCCGATTCGTCCTCTCTCAATGGGCCTTTCCCGACAAGATCCTGCTTTGCCAGGAAGCAGGCCTCAAGAAAACC
>JBKHIW010000329.1:0-3028 GCA_046538465.1 Desulfobacteraceae bacterium
CGATATTCACGCCGGCCTTTTGGAGGAAGAGCTTTTGCTGGAGGCTGAAGGCACAGTGGAGCCAGGGCCGGGACTGGGGCCCGAGGCGATGGAGGCCGGGCCCCTGTCATTCAGCCTGAGCGGTTCTTATGACAGTCGAGGGAGGGTGTCTATCAGGAGTTTGGATCTCTCAGTGGGTGATGCCGCTGCAGAGCTCCACGGTGGGATAGATCTTGAGAACTCGGAAGTCAGTGCCGGCCTGGATTTGAGAGTCGCCCGACTTTCCGGGGCTGATGTGGGACTGCCATACGGGGACTCCGGCCCCTTACGCTTGTCAGCCGATATTTCCGGCCGTGCGTCCCAGCCCTCTTGCGAAGCCCGGATTTCGGCCGAAAGTGTGGATATGCCGGGATTGAGAGCCGGATCTTTTTCCGCGGTCCTCGCCGGAGAGCTCCCCTTAGATGCCCTGCGGTCGTTTGAAGGCCTGAGCGTAAGGGCTCACGGAGAGGCCGAGGCGCTCTCTTTTCCAATGGGTGATAAGCAGGTGGCGGTCCCAGAGATCCGATGGTCAATGGAGACCGCTCTGGAGAAGGGGCGAACCGTGGCTGTTCAGTCGCTCCAGATTTCCGATGGAAATACCGGGTTTGGTTTTTCAGGCCGTTTGGATCCACAAGATCAATCCTTGGAGGGCCGGGTGGAAATAGGGGTGAAGAAGCTTTCCAGCCTCCCTGTAAATGCCCTCCCCGGGCTCCGGGGCAGCATGGACTTGAAGGCCCGGATTAAGGGCAGCGGCCTCAGCCGTGAGCTCCATGCGGAAGTAGAGGCTGATTTCCATCAGCCCGGCCCGCTCCCTTCTTTGGTCTCAGCCCTTGCAGGCGACCTGGTGCGTCTGGAGTCCACAGTGGAGGTCTCGGAAGGACCAAGGATAGCCTTCCCCTGGTTTTTTCTAAAGGGCGCGGCCGCTGAAGCGGCCGGGGAAGGGGAGGTTGATCTGAGCAACGGACTGGCCTCAATCGGGATCGGACTGGATATACCGGAGCTTGAGGAGCTCTCGGATGTACTCGGGAGGAGCATACAGGGTAGGGGCAGGATCGAGATTGACGCGCGGGGGCCCTTGGACGGCCCCGAGGGGCGTGCGACTGTGGCCGTGGAGAGCGGTATCGGAGAGGCTCAAGGCGAATCGGATTTTATGCTCGGAGACAAACGCCTTCATTTGAAGGAGATCGTTTTGTCCGGGCCCGGGATTGCGGCATCCGGCGATATGCGGGTGGATCTACATACAGCAGGTCTTGACGGATCCTTGACGGTGAAGGCCCCCGATCTCAGGGACTTGGCCTCATACGGAGCAGAAGGCCTTTCCGGAAGCGCGGTCCTGGACACAGTCTTTTCCACCCAGGACGGTGGACAGGACGCTTTGATGAAGCTTTCATCCGAGGATGTATCCGGACCGTTCGGCCGTCTGGGACGAGCCGAGATTAAATGCAGAGTGAGGGATATACTCGGCGGAATAAAGGGAGACGCCGAGATTGATCTCTCACTCCTGTCCTTCTCGCCGAGCCTTATGGTGGAAAAGGTGCAGGCGAGCATGCAGGGCGACAGGAACGGGGTAAAGTTTTCATTGGATGCCGAAGGGAATTTTAAGCAGCCCTTTAACCTGGCGTTTGCAGGACGCTGGTCCGGGAGCGGAGCGAAACACGAGTTTTTGATAACGGAGTTGAGCGCGGTCTTAGGGCCGTACAGGGCGGCTCTGGAGGCTCCCTCCACGATCGAATGGGGCGAAGACTCTCTGGTGCTCCATAAGGGATCCTTTGAGTTGGAAACCGGACATGTCTCATTTGCAGGAAGGGTCTCGCAAGACCTTGATGTTGAGGTGCTGATGGAGTCCTTGCCCTTGGGCCTTTTGCAGGTCCTGGGTATCCCCGAGATCCACGGTCTCATCAATGGGAGCCTGAGGCTCCAGGGGGCCCCTGAGGCCCCGGAGGGGATCCTCGACCTTGATATTAAAGGCGTTCGCCCAAGCGGGCCCCTGCTTCAAGGGCTTCCCGAGATGGAGTTTTCCTCTTCGGTCGTCTTGGACCAGGGGCTGGTGCAGGCCGGAGCCTCCCTTGAAGGCGGTGGGCAACGACTCTTGGAGGCCAGAATGGAGGTGCCGGTGGAGGCTGGATTCATGCCGTTTGAGTTCTCTATTCCCTCCGGAGGTGGGCTTCGGGGGACTTTGACAATGGACATGGATCTGCGGCCTGTGCCTGGATGGTTTGGGCTGGACGAGCACAGGCTGACGGGCGGAATTGCTGGGGAGATCTTCCTTCAAGGGACCGCCGATTCTCCAGGGGTGGAAGGCCGCATTCGTCTCTACGATGGGGCCTATGAATACATCCCCGGCGGCATCATGCTTCGTGGGCTGGAACTGAAGGCCCTTGTTGAAGAGAATCAAGTGGTGCTCGAGCGCTTATCGGCCGGTGATGGAGGCGAGGGAGCCCTTGTACTCCGCGGGAGGCTGGGGCCGGATCCGGAGGAGGGCATGACCTTCGAGGCCGGCATGGAGATGACCGAGTTCAAGCTGATTCGCCTGGATGAGCTGACCGCTGTAACTGGCGGAGAATTTGAGATCAGGGGCTCCCAGGAGTCGGCTTCAGTTGGAGGGCGTGTGCGGGTGGATTCTGTCGAGGCCCGAATACCGGAGAGGCTTCCGCCCAGGATAACCGAGCTGCAGGTCGAGGAAATCAACGTGCCGCCGGATCAAAGAACCGCTCTGAGTGATAAGAAGCCCGCTCAGCCCCTTGATATATCATTGGACCTCGGCATTGTGGTTCCGGGGCGAGCCTTTGTGCGGGGCCGGGGGCTGGACTCGGAGTGGGAGGGAGAGCTGGCCGTGACAGGAAAGGCTGCACAGCCGGCCGTGCGGGGGGAGCTCTCCATAGTGCGTGGTCATTATAACTTCCTTGGGAGGCGCTTTGAGTTGGAGTCCGGGACGCTTTCCTTTGACGGGGCTTATCCGCCTTCGCCCGCAATGAACGTTACGGCCGTCACCAGCACCGCGGATATGACC
>JBKHIW010000330.1:0-3018 GCA_046538465.1 Desulfobacteraceae bacterium
ACACCCGCTCCATTCTTCTCTAAGTTACAGTCAGCCGCCGGGAGACCTTTCGGGCCGAATGCCCCCGGGGGAGAGACTCTCGGGAAACATTGGATGGTCTAAGGCTTAAGACCACCCTTCATGTAATGAATGCGAGGGATAATATTGCCGGAATGTACTGCCTTGCCGGGCCTCAATACAAGCAAAAAAACCATGGCCGTGATTTTTGACTGCGACGGAGTCCTGTTCGATTCCAAACAGGCGAACATCAACTTTTATAATCATATACGAAAGCACTTCGGCTTGCCTCCGATGGCTGAAGAACAAGTCGACTATGTCCACATGCACACCGCCGATGATGCAATCCGCTACATATTCCAAGGGACGCCTTACACCGAGGCCGCGCTTGCCTACCGCCTGCAGATGGACTACACCCCGTTCATACAGGATATGGTTATGGAGTCCGGCCTGCTGGAGCTCCTGGACTGCCTTTGCCGTGAGACAGGACTCGCCATAGCGACCAACCGCAGCAACACTATAGGGGCAGTGCTGGAGCGGCACGGCCTGGTCGACTACTTCGACGTAGTCATATCGTCCCTTGATGTGACTCGGCCCAAACCCCACCCGGAATGTCTCCATCTCATCCTGGAGCACTTCGATATCCATCCCCAAGACGCCCTTTATGTGGGGGATTCCCTTGTTGACGCCCAAACTGCCGCCTCGGCGGGCGTCCCTTTTGTGGCCTACCGGGACCTGAGCCTTCCGGCGGATTACCATGCGGGAAGTATGGAGGAGGTGGCCGCGCTGGTTCTCCAAGAAAGGTATGGCCTGGTTTAGTATCTTACGGTAGAAGGGGCTGAATAAGCGCCCTTGCCGCCTTGTCCAGGGCCCGGTTCATCAACTCGTATCGATCAGGCCCCTGTTGAGGGGAGAGTGAAAGGATTTGGGCCGAGCGGACCTCCACGGGCCGGGAATAAATTACTTCTCCGCTGCAGGCATCCTGAACAAAGAGGTCCATCCTGACCAAAGGCGTAATTTTTTGGTTTTCCTCCTCAAAGGGCTGCTTTTTCTCGGGGCTGGCTGAGGCCTCGGGAGGCGGCGGCATATCCCCATCGAGATGCTCATAGGCGCTCAAGGTCGCCAGCCCGACTCGCAGGTCCCTTTGGTCCGGGCCGGCGAAATAGAAAGCGAGTCTCTCCCGCGGCCTTGGGCTGGGCTCCCATTTGTGCAAGGGCTGGAATACCGTAATTCGGCCCCGGATCACATACTCGGACTCAAAGGCTTTTCCTGTAGCTCGGATCGCGCGCCGATCGAGCGGACTGCTCTCGGGGCCGCGTTTTTCATTATACACCTTCATTAAGCTCTCATGGAATGTTTTCCCAATCTCGATTTGCATCTCCTCCGACCACTCGTCCTCCAGCTCCTGTACGAGGAGGGCGGCTCTCGGTGACTCCTCCTGGAGAATCGGAAGGGCGTCCAGGATGACGGATTTCCGTAATAGATAGCCGGCGACATCTTCTTTCGTCCCTGCAATTTCCAAATCAACCCGGCCGAAGGCCTCTTTGAGCGCCTTTCGCAACGAGTCATGGCACGCTGAGTGGGCTAAAGGCGAATCATACGGCGAATAGTCTGCAAAGGGCAAAAGTACCGCTCTTGCAGGTTTGGCCTTGAGCATGGCACGGAAGTCTTCCGGGGCCAATTCAGCCCTTGGGCCCGGGTGGTCAGAGGGGCTCACTGCTTCCACGTGGATGGGGCTGATAAGGGTATGGATTTGACTGCACCCCGATATCAACATTGCCATGATCGATAAAACGATAAGTATGGGCAGTCTCATCACTTTCTCTCTCTATTCAAGACTTGATTGGCAGCCTGGGCTTTGGAACAAATATCCATACTTTCAAGGTGAAGCAGCAAGGATTTTAGGTGTAATGAAAATTACTAATTCGCGGCTTGTAGTGGATTTTGCTTGATGTTTAAACAACCATCCTAGCCCAGGTATATCACCTAAAAAAGGTACTCTGTTAGTTGTATCTTTATCTACTTTATCAATATGCCCTCCTATAATAAGCGTCTCACCATCATGTATACGACAAGTAGTGGCAAGTTCTCTTCTTATAGTGGTTGGAACTTGAATTTTAGGAGTACCTGCTTCTTCTAGCTTTACGAGTTCTCGGGTGCTGGGAATTATGTATAAAATCACTTCGTCATCGCCTATAATATTTGCAGTAACGCCAAGCCCTACACCGGAGAAAACTGTCCCCGGAATAGGCGTTCTCTCGATAGCTCCTTCTACCGTGGTGGTTTCGTATCCTTTAATGTAGCTGTTATCTGTTCCGACAAAGAGGGTTGCTCCGTGTCCGTTTAATATTGAAACTTTTGGACTAGATAAAACATTTGTTTCTCCATATTCTTTCATGGCATCCACGACCAAAGAAAAAGCTTGGGTATCCATTGTAATATAACGAAGGAATTTATGGGTCGGATATACTACATTATTTGCAATGCTTCCATCATCAAGGGTATAATCTTCTCCAAAATGAACGTCCCCACTGAATGTCCCGGTATCCCTTTCAGATCCGAGCAGTATATCAGACCAGTTGATACCCATACTGGAGTCGTCATTTAGTCTTACTTCTACAATTTTTACTTGAAGAACTACTTGTTTGTAAACTTCGTCTCTTAGATGTTCTATATAATTTTCAATTTTTTCGTGGGTTTTTAGAGGGGCGCTTACAGTGATAGTGCCAACGGAGGGATCTATCATCATGGTCCCTTTGTCCCCTGAAATGTACCTGCGTTGTGTTGCGTTGTCTTTGGAGGAGTCGTCCTCTTCCTCCGATTTTCTTTTAGCGGTGACAGACGCGGTCTCAAGACCCATGATTTGACAAATGTTTTTCTCCAGGGTGCTCCAAAAATCCAGCTCCTCCCGGAAGTCGGAGTTGAGCTCCACTTCGCCGGTTGAGCCTCCTCTGCCTTTATCTCCAGTATCTGAGGCCTCTTCAAGGCTGGTCCTGACGCCGGTTCTGAAGTTCTCCTTTA
>JBKHIW010000331.1:0-3006 GCA_046538465.1 Desulfobacteraceae bacterium
GTCTTGGGAGGGCCCTCTTCGCCTTCCACCGGGCTCAAGGATCGGGGCCCGGGAGTAGGGCCGAGGAGAAGACAGAAGGAATGACTTGGTTGGTTCGCCTTCATAGGGGGCTAGGAGGTTCTTGACATTGGGTCGATAACTCCGATATCTTTTAATCCAGGTGTGTTAGACTTGTATCTTGTTCACCTTGATTTTCGGATGCGATCAAGGGTTAATGCCCTGTGGATAGGCATGATTCGCAGATGGTCCTGGTGAAACTAAACAGCCCAACCTATCGTCTTAACTTGAACGTTTACCTACCATAAGGCAAATCAAAGACTAAAACGTAAAGGTGGGTCTCATGATTCGATTTCCCGAGGTCCTTCCCGTCTTGCTGGTGATCTTGTTTTCCATGTCGGTCGCCGGATGCGCGACCATGGGGCCCACCCGAAAATGTCAAGGCCGTTCCCTGCGACGCAGGGCGGATTGTTTGGGATGTGGCCTCGGAGGCCGAGATTTCCGACTTCTCCTGCAGACCGGATGAATTCGGGGTGGATCAAGCCTTGGTCTTCAGCATGGACCTCAAGAATGTGAGCGAGAGCGCACGGTGCTATCGGGTGAATATCTTTTTGGAAGACGAGGACAGGGCCATCGGGCACCTGGTGCCGAGGAAGGGTAGCCCTCCGGTGGTGAAACCGGGAGAGGTAGAACATGTGGAGATCCCGTTTCTCAAATTAGATGCTATGCCGGCCAAGGTTCATGTAATGGTAGGGGCTATGGGCGGCTAGCCGGTAATGAGGGGCGCCCGCATTGGGCTGATTTGCGGGTGCATGTTTTGGTGCACTCTCAGGATACTCTTTCATGAAAAGGAGGATACTGCCATGAGACCATCTACCCGATTAACCCTGTTACTAGCTATTATAGCAGGTGTTTGCCTGTTACTCAGCGGCCCTGCTCTTGGGCGTACAACCTTTATCGGAATCGGTACCGGCGGTACCGGCGGAATATACTATCCCTACGGAGGGGGAGTAGCCGAGATCTGGTCCAAGCACGTACCCGATGTCAAGGCCGTTGCCGAGGTGACCGGCGCGAGCGTGGAAAATGTTAGACTGGCCCACCAAGGGGAGACGGTCGTAGGCGAAGTGATGGGAGATGTGGCCGAGGCGGGCTACCACGGGCTCTCCAAGTTCAAGGGCGAGAAGCAGAATATCCTCTCCATGGCCATAATGTACCCCAACCTGGTCCAGCTCGTAACTCTAAAGAAAAGCGATGTCACAGATGTCACCCAGGTGAAGGGCAGGAACATAAGCACCGGCAGTCCGGGAAGCGGGACCAATTTCATAACCGAGGCAGTGTTCGAGGCCCTGGATATTCCCTTGGACTCCTATGATGACAGCCGACTGTCCTTTACCGAGAGCGCAAACGCCCTCCGTGACGGGACCATAGAAGTGGGCTCATGGTGTGTGGGGCCAGGGACCAGCTCTATACTCGATCTGGCCACGACCCACAAGATCCGCATCCTTGGGTTCACCGAGGAGCAGCAAGAGCAAATCCTTGAGGCAAATGACACATACTCGGCCGTTGAGCTGCCGGACGGCATCTATACCGGCGTGGACGAGCCGGTTCCTACCGTGGGCGTGTGGAACGTCATGATCTGCCAGGCTTCTCTGGACGAGGATTTGGTCTATGAGCTGGTCAAGGCCTTGTATGAGCACCAGGATTATCTCAAGAGCATACATCCCTCGGCCGTCTACACCACACCGGAAAACGCGGTCAAGCACTCACCGATCCCCCTGCATCCCGGGACCATTAAGTACTTGAGGGAAGCCGGGATCGAGGTGCCGGATCGGCTGATTCCGTAAGGTGTGATGATCAGGCCGGCAAGGTGGTGGCTCTTTTGCTTCGCCCTAGCCGGCTTGATCTGTGTTTCCGCCCTGGCCTGGGGGCTGTCTTTCGGGGGGCTGGAGCTTCGGGTGACCGAACTCGAGGGCGGTCGCACCGTCCTGATCCTGCCCCTCGAGCCCGGGGAACGCTTTACCCTTCATTATTACCATTCAGTGGAGGACGCGCCCATTTGGGAGGAGCACAGCGTAGACAGGAACGGTCGCATTTATATAGAAGAGGAAAGATATCTCAAGTTCGGTGCCGGCATGGGCAAGATGCCCGGTGTGGGGAAAATGGTCCGGCGGGGGCCTTATGAGGTCATCGAGGACATGCACATGCCCACTGGTGATTTCGTGCTGAGGGTGGGGAGTCCGGGCGTGGATCACACTGTGATATGGCGCGGAACCCGCACCAATCTCTCGGCCCGGATCCCACACCAGGCGGTTCGCTTCTCGGCCCATCCGGTCAGCCGACTGTATCGGTTTTGGCGGACTCTGTTTCCACATCCCTCAACCCCGAGCACAGGAAGTATAGATGGCTGAGAACGAAACAAGGTACTCACCGGCAGTGGCCTTTACGGCCAAGCTCATTGTGGTGGTGGCGATCGGTTTGAGTCTCTATCAGCTCTACACTGCGGGGATTGCCGCGGTAACCGCCCTTGTCCAGCGCTCTATACATCTGGGGGCCATTCTTTCTTTGACTTTTTTGCTCAGGCCTCCTTTTAAGGGCGCAAGAAAAGATCGAGTCAACCTGTGGTTTTGTCTGGACTGGGTCCTGGTGATCCTCTCGGTCTACTGCACCGCTTATATTTCTATCAATCTGGAGGCTATATTCGAGCGACAGGGGGCGTGGTTGACCAGCGATATGGTGGTCAGCATTATAGGCACGCTCTTGGTTATGGAGGCCTGCAGGCGGGTGATCGGGGTATTCATGACCGGCATCTGTGTGATGGCGGTTGTTTACGCCATGTACGGCCCTTACATGCCCGATCTGATCATACATAAAGGTTACAGCGTGGAGCGCATAGTTACCACCTTGTGGCTTACCACCGAAGGGATTTTCGGGCTGCCCCTTGGTGTGGCGGCCACTTTTGTCTACGTCTTTGTGCTCTTCGGCGCCTTTCTGGAGTCCACAGGGGGAGGG
>JBKHIW010000332.1:0-3003 GCA_046538465.1 Desulfobacteraceae bacterium
GGCAGCTCCGGGGTCACCGGGGCGACGGGTGCCCGATGCCTCATGCCCATCCAGGAATGGACCACCAGGGTGGGCACGATCATTGCCGCACCCACCAGGGTGAGCCCGGGAGGCTCTTCGCCCAGTACCAGCCAGACCCATATCGGAGATAGAACGGTCTCCACCAGAAGGAACAAGCTCACCTCCGGGGAGGGAAGGAAGCGGGTGCTCTGGGCTATTAAGAACAAGGCCAAAGGCATCTGCAACAAGCCCATGGTTCCCAATACGATATAGCTCTCGGGAGCCAGCCCCCATGGTTGGGCAAAGGGCAGGGCAATCATCGCCATTATCAGCCCTCCTGCACAGACCAAGGGCATGCGATCCAGATCACCCCGGCGGCGGAGAAGGGTGAAATTCGCACCTACGTTGCACGCGGCAAGGACGGCGATCACGTCGCCCGGGAAGCCGCCTCCACCAAGCGATCCTGAAAAGACCAAGACCACTCCCCCGATGCCCACCCCTATGGCGCTCCAGGTGCGAAGCGGAACAGCCTCCTTTAGAAACAGCCTGGTAAAGAGGGCTGCGAAAAGGGGCGCACTGCTGATGATGACCACTGTATTCGCTACGCGCGTATACATGACCGACGAGACGAACAAGGTGCCACCCAGCCCGAAGAAGACTGAGGAGAAAAACGCGGCCCAACCGCCCCGCATGAAGACCGAGAGCAAGTGACGGCCGTTCCTTATGCCGAGCAGCAGGCCAAGGGAGATGAAGATGAACAGCCCCCTCCAGAACACCACGTTCCAGCTGTCGGTATGGGCGAGCCTCACGAGGAGCGCATCCACGCTGATGACCAGTACGCCCGCGCTCACCACCGCAACGCCCTTTTTCCGTTCAGTATACATCCCTTGACCGTTCTTCCCGGCCGAGCCCCCGGGCCGGGACAGCCAGGCTGAGGTAGCGGTCCCCTTCCCGAAACATCAGCCGTTTGTCCACCATCATTTGGAGGAACCCCTGGAGCCGGTCTTGACCAAACCTTTCGAATTGTTGGACGATTCGTTTAATGGACCGGCTGCGGCCGCAAAAGAGGTAAATCTCCCTCGAGGGCCCGACCAGGCGATGAGTCATAGGGTCGTTCTGCTTTCTCCTTTGATATATGATCAAAAAAGTTCCGCCGTCTCGATAGGTCAGTATGGGCTCGCTGCCCGGGGCCCGGTGAAGATCGTAGTAGTCCCGCTGCCATCGACGCACGCGCTCCTTGACCGGTCGCCAGAGACGCTGTTGACGGCGCACCTCTCCATGGTAGCCCTGAATCATGGTGATCAGGGTCCGCAGGACACTATCCGGAAACAAGCGGGCGTAAAACCGATGGTTGAATACCCTTTGAATCCCATAATCGCCGGGTCTCCTCCAGACAGGGCTGTCGAAGCCCAGCCAAAAAGGGATCGGTTTCAACGGTTTGAAGACCGAGGCGAACTCCAGGTTTTCAAGGGTCTCCTGCACCTCTTGATCCCCGCTTCCCGGAAACTGGAGGATCAGATTGGACGCGAGCTCAGGCATGTCCGGGGCCTCGCTTCGCTTCATGATTTCGAGGTTCACCATGGCGGTTGTGCCCTTTCGCATTTTTCGGAGCAGGCTGCTGCTCAGGGCCTCAATCCCCACCTGGACCCGCCTCATCCCGGCTTCGGCCATGGCGGCCTGGGCCCGGGGAGAGACGGTTGAACGCATCTCTGCAAAAAGGCTCAAATCCTTGGGGAGTTCCGCCAGACAGCGGAACAGCCTTTCCTGGCCCCTGGCCGGCAGTAGGTTGTCAGTGAAGGAGACCGTAAGCAGCCGGTGTTTTTCGGTCAACTCATCCACCTCCCGGGCCACGCGCTCCGGGGACTTGGCTCTATATCCCTCCCATTGGAGATTGAGATTACAAAAACGGCAGCCTTTCTCCCCGCCTCCTCCGCGCGGCGTCCTCCACCAGCATCCCCTGGATATCTCCATGGGCAGTCGAGGAAGAAAGGGCGGCTCCGATCCCAGAGACTTCAGCAGGCTGAAATAATCCTCAAAGTCCGGGAACGGGAGTTGATCTAGGGATTCCACCTGGGATCTTAGCTGCTCCCACCCGGCAGTTTCCTCGCCGGTCCTCGCAAGCAGGCCGGGGAACGGGGGAGGATCTTCGTCCTGGTGCTCGAGCAAGTGCCCTACCAGGTGCCCCAAAGGCCGCTCGCCCTCCCCTGTGACCACGAAATCGACCTCAGAAAAAGTTCGGAGAAGGCTTAGTCCCAGTCGGCCCGCGCATCCAGACCCCCCCACCGCCACAGGGGCTGAGACCCCCCTGGTCCTAAGCCCCCGAATGAAGTAAACGGTGCTGGTCAGTTGGGCGAGACACAAGGAAAAACCGACCAGATCCGGGCAATGGGCCGCGATTTCGTCCAGGACCCTCTCAGAGGTCCTTTCCAGGCTGGTGCAAATCTCCTCGAGGCCCACTCCATTGAGCCGCATGGAGCCTCGACTCATCCTATCCCACAGCCACTCCAGCTCACCCGCTTTTTCCGGGTAAAGCAGCGCCGCGTAAGGGATCTCGGCCAGCCGGGTGCGCTCGGAGACCGCCCCATAGCGTTTATAGCCCAATTCAGCGGCCACTGAGAGATACGAGTGGCGGGCCTCCGCCCTGATATCCGCAAATGAGGCATTCAAATAGGCCTTTAAGGCCCCGAGTTGAATAGAAGGGCGGTCAAAAAAAGGCCAAGGAGTGGATATTAAAGTGATCGTCATCATAGAGATATAAAACCGTATTCGTCTCTCGACATACAGTCAAAAGTCAAAGGCCTGAAAGCCGACATACACCGAGCAACCGACCGGAGGCCGGCAGGATCACCCCGGCCCGACCGCCCTGCCCTCCACCCGGCCCGGACCCAGCCGCTCTACCCGCACCTCAACCATCTCGTTGACCGGATCCCCGGATGAGGGAAAGGCCACAGGCAAATAATTGTCAGCCAGGCCCTTGCAAAAGTCGTCCTCACCGCACCCCTC
>JBKHIW010000333.1:0-3001 GCA_046538465.1 Desulfobacteraceae bacterium
GCCTCTGAGAGCAGGTTTGACACGGTCTCGTCCCTGGGGTTCGGGCTGGGCTATCTGGGGGGCGGGCTGCTTTTCGCCTTGAATGTCTGGATGACCCTGAGGCCGGATACCTTTGGTTTCCAGGATGCAGGAGGGGCGGTGAGATTTTCATTTCTCACTGTCGGGGTTTGGTGGGCGATCTTTACCGTTCCGTTGATTTTGTTTGTCAAGGAGCCGTATACCGGTCGGGCGATGTCCGGATTTTCCATGGTATCCGGCGGAGTGAACCAGCTTAAGGCCACTCTCGGCGAGATAAGGCGGCTCAAGGGCTTGAGCCTTTTTCTGCTGGCATATTGGTGCTATATTGACGGAGTTGACACGGTCATCCGAATGGCAGTTGACTACGGGTTGTCCATAGGGTTTGACTCCAGGGACCTGATTTTGGCCCTTTTGATCACCCAGTTTGTAGGGTTTCCCTGCGCGGTCTTCTTCGGCTGGTTGGGCCGGCGCATAGGTCCAAAACGAGGCATATATATTGGGCTGTTGGTGTATGTCTTCGTATGCATATGGGGCGCCTTTATAAGAGAGAGGCTGGAGTTTTATCTCTTGGCGGCCTTTGTAGGTACTGTCCAGGGGGGAGTCCAGGCGCTCAGCCGCTCCTTTTATGCGAGGATGATACCGGTGGAGAAGTCCGCCGAGTTCTTCGGGTTCTATAACATGCTGGGAAAGTTCGCGGCTGTAATAGGCCCGGCCCTGATGGGCGGGTTCGGACTCCTGGTAAGACATGCAGGATATTCAGCTGATACGGCCTCCAGGGTCGGAATCACCTCGGTGGGGATGCTTTTTGTGATCGGGGGGGTTTTGCTCTTTTTCGTGGATCCAGCCCGGGCCAAGGAGGAGCTCCAGGGGGGGGCCTCCTGTCGGGGTTCAAACATGACCACAGGAGGAGAGGACAGGTGAGGGGTGGTATTTTCCGATTGGAGAACCCGGTCAAGGAATATTCCTGGGGTTCGAGGACGGCGATCCAGGACCTCCTCGGCCTGCCCCCGGAGGCCGGAAGACGTCCCATGGCGGAGCTCTGGATGGGGGCGCATCCAACAGCGCCTTCGATGGTGCCGGAAGCGGGGGGAAAGCGAGGTCTGGACCGATTGATCAAGGAATCGCCGGAGGCCCTGCTGGGCTCGTTCGTAGGAGAAAGATTTGGATGGGAGCTTCCGTTTCTTTTTAAATTTTTGGCGGCGGAAAAGCCCCTCTCCATACAGGTCCATCCGGGGAAAGGTCAGGCCGAAGAGGGATTCAGACGGGAAAACCAAGCGGGCGTTCCCCTGGAGTCCCCCGAGCGGACTTACAAGGATCGAAATCACAAGCCCGAGCTCTTGTGCGCCGTCACCCCGTTCTACGCGCTGAAGGGATTCAGGCCGGCGGGGGAGGCGGCCGAGCTGCTTCGGGCCCTTGTCCCTGAAACTCTATCAGACGAGATCCCCCTGCTGGATGACAAGGACCAAGCGCAAGGACTCAGGCGATTTTTCACCGCGCTCATGTCTTCAACCCCTGACCGCAGGCGCAAGATCACCGAGGAGGCCGCTGCACGCTCGTCGGCAGAGGTCGGGAAGTCACCGGCTTTCAATTGGGTGGAGAGGCTCGCCGGGGTGTTCCCCGGGGATCCCGGTGCGCTGGCTCCGGCCTTTCTTAACCTGATCGTTCTCCAGCCCGGGGAGGCGGTCTTCATAAGGCCCGGAGAACTCCACGCCTATCTCGAAGGTTGCGGCCTGGAGATAATGGCTAATTCGGACAATGTGATCCGTGGAGGGCTGACCGGCAAGCATGTGGATCAAGCCGAGCTCTTTCGCACAGTCGTTTTCGAGGCCGGGGCGCCCGCTTTGATCCGCGGAGTGGATAGGTCCGCCGGTGAGCTGCTTTATGAATGCCCGGCGATCGAGTTCCTTTTGGCCCGCTTGGAGGTGACCGAGGAGAGACCATTTTTCTCGGCCGGGGAAAGAAGTATAGCAATATACCTGGTCCTCCAGGGCCGGGGCCGTGTCACTTCGATTCAGGGAGGGGAAGATCTGGCCTTCTCCCGCGGCACCTCCTTCCTGGTGGCCGCTTCTGCTCTTGCCCATCGCATAGAGGGGCGTGCCATCCTATACCGGGCCTCTGTCCCGGCCGAGAAGACCGTAACCTGATCCGGCTGATGATAGGGAGGGCTCGGATAATCGCCGAGTCCCGGTTCAAGTTTGACCTTGTCCGGGGGGTTGGGTATAAGTTGGCGGGAGCTGCAAGCGCTCGACTTTCCCCGGGACGGGTCAGGCCTTCGGGGCCGGGGATGATGGCATCGACCCGCCTTTACATTGACATGGAGTCCTGCTGGAGATCCCCTGCCGGGTCCTGATCGATTCAGTTGATTTCGGCTAAGAGGTTGTGGAACTATTTGGGGTGTACCAAGATGAGCACAGTCTCTTCAATGGAGCTAGGGACCCATACAGCCAGGATGCTGGTCGTGCGATCGCACGGAGGAGCCGGGCTCCCTGAGGTGCAGGCCAGGTTCAGGGGCTATGTAAGGCTTGCCGAGGGGTTCGAAGGTCGGGGCCGGGGTATGATAAGCCCCCTGGCATTGGAGCGGGCCGTCAAGGCGGTGGGCGATTTGGCCTTCAAGGCAAAGGAGTTGGGCGCGCAGGAAATCAGGGGGGTGGCCACTGGGCTGATCCGGGAGGCGGCAAACCGCGAGGTCTTGTTGGAGGCGGTGGAGAAGGATGCCGGTGTCCGGCTCGAGATTATATCCGGGGAAGAAGAGGCGGTATATACAGCCAAGGGGATCCTCAGCGCCCTGGGTCGTCCGTCGACGCCATATCTGCTTTTCGACCTCGGCGGCGGCACCACCGAGTTCATCTGGGAGACGGAGGGCGGCCTAGCTGTCCGCTCCTTGTCTTTTGGAGCGGCGGTGCTTACCGAGCGCTTCCTGCAGGAAGACCCCCCCTTGGAAGGGGGCTTGAGGGCAGTGGAGCAGTTCGTGGAATCGGCTCTT
>JBKHIW010000334.1:0-2957 GCA_046538465.1 Desulfobacteraceae bacterium
AGGCCCTTGCAAAAGCCGCCCTCTCCGCACCCCTCCACCAGCACCGGGAATATCCCTCCCAGACAAGAAAAATGGAATTCCTTCCATTTTTTCCTCCCCAGCGCCCTCAGCTCCGCGGATCTCTCTTTGACCGCCGCCTGGGGCACCTGGTCTGAGAACCGGGCTGCAGGGGTCCCAGGTCGAGGAGAGTATCGGAACACGTGAAAATAGGAGACAGGCAGGTCTCGGAGCAGCCTCAGCGTGTTTCCAAAGGCCTCTTCCGTTTCGCCTGGAAAACCCACCAGCACGTCTGCACCTACCGCGGCGGAGGGGGCCTCTTTCTTGACGGATTCGACCGTGCGAGCGAACCCCTCGGCCCTGTAACGCCTTCCCATGCGCCGCAATATTCGATTGTCCCCGCTCTGCAGCGCTATATGAAAATGCCTGCAAAGCCAGGGCGACCCCCCAAGAAACCCGGGAAGGGATTGAAGCACCTCGTCCGGGTCAAGCGAGCTCAGCCTTACCCTCAGGTGCGGGCGGGCCGTCCCTATATTTTCCAGCAGCCCTCTCAGGCTGAAGGGGGGTGAGAGGTCCAGGCCGTATCTTCCCAGATGTATCCCGGTCAGGACCACCTCCTTAAATCCGTTGGAGGCGAATTCGGACAGAGCGCTCAGCACACGCTCAGGAGGCAGGCTCCTGGGTCCTCCGCGGGCCCGCGGCACTATGCAGTAGGTACAAAAGGAGTCGCATCCGTCTTGGATCTTTAAGAACGCCCTGGTCCTTCCCGGCAGCCGGGCTACTGGAAGCGACTCAAATGGGGAGCCCGGAGCGAAAGGCTCTATAAGGACCCTGGGGTAGGGGGGAGAAAATCCCTGCTCGATCAGGCGAGGCAGCCTCCCTTTCATGGTGTTCCCCGCCACCAAATGGAGGCCCGGAATTCGTCTCAACTCTTCAGGAAACACCTGCGCGTAGCAGCCGACCGCCCCTATCAAGGCCCCAGGATTCTCCCTGGCCGCCCTCTTGATGGCCTGTCTGGATTGATAAGAGGCCCGTCCGGTCACAATACAGGTGTTTATCAGGACCAAATCGGCCCGCTCGCCCCTTTCCGAGCTTCGCCATCCGAAGCGTGCGAGCGCCTCTTCCAGGTATGCGGATTCGTACTGATTTACCTTGCACCCTAGGGTGACGATTCGAAGCCTCTTGTTCTCCATCCACCCGACCGTTTATGCTCATTCGATCCACCCGCCGCCCAGCACCCGATCGCCTTCATAACATACTAGGGCCTGGCCGGGGGTTACAGCCCACTGGGGCTGATCAAAGTCCAGAACCACCCCGCTCGGGGGTCTCGGGACAAGCCGTCCGGGGGCCGGCGGGTGCCGGTAGCGCACCTTGGCCAGCACACGGCGGTCACTCTCTTCTGAAGAGCCTTCGAGCCACTTGAAGCAAGCAGCCCGGACCCTGGACTGATACAAGTCCTCACGCCGGCCCACCACCACCTCCCTTTGAGCAGGCCGAAGCTCCAGCACATAGTAAGGGCGGTCAGAGGCTATGCCCAAGCCTTTTCTCTGGCCTATGGTGAACCCATGAACCCCCTTATGCCGCCCCAGCCGCCTGCCTTCACGGTCCACGATCCACCCGGGGCGTTCAGCGGTCGGACCCAGTCTGTACTTCAGGAACTCACGGTAATCGCCTTGCGGCAGAAAACAGATCTCCTGACTCTCAGACCGGGACCCGGCCGGCACCGCGTACCTCGAGGCCAGCGCCCGCACCTCCTGCTTGGTCATGGCGCCCAGCGGGAATACGGCCCGACCGAGTTGTGAGGGCTCCAGCCGGTGGAGGAAGTAGGACTGATCCTTGTCCTTATCCACGCCCCTTCGGAGCACCACCCGCCCTTCCCGTCCTGTCTCCACCACCGCATAATGGCCGGTGGCCACGCGGCGGATCCCCTCGCGGTCGGCCAAGGCGATCAATCCGGCGAACTTGACCGCCTGGTTGCACATCACACAGGGATTCGGGGTGCGGCCGGACATGTAAGCTTGAAGGAAGGGGGTGATCACCTTTTCTTCGAACTCGGACCTCAAGTCCTCAATCAAAACAGGTAGGCGCAGATGTTCCGCAGTCTCCTCAGCGGATCGCCGCCTCTTGGAAGCAACCGGCTCAGGCGAGGGAAGGAGAAAATGGACGCCCTTCACCCTCCACCCTTGCTCCTTCAAGAGAACCGCTGCTACTGTGCTGTCCACCCCGCCGCTCAGGGCCACAAGCACGGATGGAACCGATCCGCTGGGCATGAAGTCTGTATGTCTTCCTTAATAGAGCAAGGACTTATTGAATTTGACCTCCATGGCCTTGGCGGGACAGGCCACCACGCAGAGCTCACAGGCGCTGCACTTGTCAGTGTCGAAGACCACCTCCATTTCGGGTCGCTTAATGTGAAGGGCACCTGTGACGCAAACAGCTGTGCATGCACCGCAATGGAAACACCTCTCCTCGTTGCGGCGTATGTCGTTTCCAATGCTCTCCACCTTGATTCCCAGGCTCTTTAGATAACGGACCCCTTTCTGGAAATTCTTCCTATGCCCGCTCAGCTCCATCACCATGAACCCTTCCTTCCTGGGATAGATGGTGGCCTTCAATATATTGAAGGAGAGGTCGAACTCCCTAACCAGGTTCACGGCTATTGGTTGATTCACAACGTTTTCAGGGAATCTTAATGTAAGCATCTTGGAATACATATCATTTACCCCGACAAAAAAAGTCTCACCAGGCCCTAGCGGTATTTTTTAATGACTCTCTCGAACCCGGGAAGTGACTTTTCTATAGTCGTGTCGGCAACGCAGTAGCTGATCCTGAAATACCCGGGCCCGCCGAAACCGCTCCCAGGCACTGTGAGTATATTTTCCTCCTGGAGCTCTCCTACAAAGGCCACGTCGTCCTCGGTCGGGGTCCTGGGAAAGAGATAAAAGGCCCCTTCGGGCTTT
>JBKHIW010000335.1:0-2948 GCA_046538465.1 Desulfobacteraceae bacterium
GCGTCTCCGGCGTGGGAGCGGTGCGCATAATCACTCCCATGCAGCGGCAGGTGATCGAGCACCTGGACCGGGAGCGGCTCGCCTCATACAGGCTCACCCCGGAGGATATCGTTCAGGCAGTGGCACGCGAAAACCGGGAGGTTTCAGCCGGCAGCATCAAGATGGGAGACAGGGATTACCTGCCGCGCGTGCCTGCGGAGTTCAAGCGTGTGGAGCCGATGAACGATATCGTGGTCCGCGCCAGTGAAGGTACCATCGTGCGTATTAAGGACGTGGGCAGGGTGACCGACGAGTTCAAGGATAAAGAGCTGGAGGTCAGGGTAAACGACGAACCCGGTGCCCTCCTGCTGGTGCAGAAGCAGTCCGAGGCCAATACTGTTGAGGTCGCCCTCAAAGTAAAGGCCGCCCTGCCCGGGCTCCAGAAGCGGCTCCCCCGGGACGTCCGTATTGCCAATGTGATGGACTCCTCTGAGGACATCGAGCGCATGGTCAGAGACCTGTTCCAGACGCTGCTCCTCGGGGGGTTGCTCGCCATGGGGGTGGTTTTGATCTTCCTCCGCCGGACCCGGGGCACCATTGTTATCGGTCTGGCCATACCCTTTTCACTGGTCGCCTCCGGGGTTGTCATGTACATGCTCGATTACTCAATCAACATGATGACCCTTTTCGCCCTTATTGTGGCTATCGGCATGGTGGTGGACAATGCGGTGGTGATCCTGGAAAACATCACCCGTCACCGCGAAGAAGGGGAAGGACCCGCCGAAGGGGCCGTCTACGGCACCACAGAGGTGGGAATGGCCATTACGGCCTCCACCATGACTACGCTCTGCATCTTTTTTCCGCTTCTTTTCATAAGGGGGGTATCCCGGGTCCTTTTCACCCCATTTGCCATAATAAGCGCCGTGGTCATGATCGCCTCGCTTTTTACAGCCCTCACCATGACGCCGATGCTGGCCTCGCGCCTCTTGTCCGGGAGCTACTACGGCAGGGGTCGGTCTCCTTCTCTTTTTTTCCGCGTGACTGAGGCAGGTTTTGAAGGCCTCTCCTCTGCCTATTCCAAGCTCCTTAGCTGGTGTTTGCGCTTCCGCGGGATGGTCCTTTTAGGCGTTTTTATACTCTTCGTGGGCTCCCTCTCCCTGATCCCGGCCGTGGGGTGGGAGTTCATGCCCAAAGAGGACCGGGCACTGATCCGGGGGACCATAGAACTCCCGGTGGGCACGCGTGTGGAGAGGACAGCGGATGCGATCGAGGCGGTTTATCAATCCGTCCTGGAAGAAGTGCCAAAGGAGCAGATCAGGGCTGTTTATACGAGGTGCGGGGTAAGCGAATCCGGATTCGGCGGAGGCGAAGGGACTCATATAGGGCAGTTCGGCTTGAAGCTTGTGCCCCGGGAAGACCGCGGCCGGCACGTCAAGGATATCGCAGACGCCTTGAGACGGCGCGTCGAAAAAATAGCGGGCTTCCACGATATTGTTGACTTCAACCTGGATCTCAACGACCCCATGGCGGGCTTGATCATGGGCGGGGAAAAGCCATTGAGTGTAAATATCCTCAGCGACGACCTGGAAGCGGCTGAGCGGTATGCGGATCAACTCATGGAAAAGGTCGTAGAGGTGCCGGGCACTGTGGACATCTCCAAGTCCCTGAAAAAGGGGGCGCCCGAGGTGTGGGTGAACGTAGATCGTCAGAAGGCCTCGGCCTTGGGGCTCAACGCCTCTGACATCGCTGATACCGTCCGAACCAGCATCTACGGCCGAAAGGCCGGGAAGTATAGGGTCCACGGGGACGAGTACGACATTATGGTCCGGCTGCGTGAGCAGGACCGCATGCGGTTGGCCTCGTTGGATTATCTTCCGGTTCGCCTTCCTTCAGGGGATTTGATCCGCGTGGAAAGCGTTGCGGAGGTAACCAAGGAGCTTGGCCCTGTGGAGATCGAGCGCAAGGATCAGCAGCGAATCGTACGCATCGAAGGGGATGTTTACGGCCGCTCCCTTGGAGAGGCGGTCAGGGAAGTGGAAGGCCTGATCCGGGAAAGCGACATCCCGCCCGGGATGAGCGTTGATATGGGAGGGCAGACAGAGGACATGCGCGAGGCCTTCCTGTGGTTGACTATCGCCCTTGTCATCGGGGTTACCCTTGTTTACATGGTAATGGCCTCCCAGTTCGAATCCCTTAGAGATCCCTTCGTGGTCATGTTTTCGGTACCGGCGGCCTTTATCGGGGTCGTCTGGGCCATGGCAATAGGCGGCTACAACCTGAATGTGGTGGTGTTTCTGGGGATGCTTTTGCTTGTCGGTATAGTGGTCAATAACGCCATCGTACTCGTTGACTACATAAACGTCCTCCGGGCTCGGGGAAAGGGTATGATCGAGGCGGTGCAGGAGGCCGGCAGGACCCGGCTTCGTCCGGTGCTGATGACCGCGGTGACCACTATGGTGGCACTGCTCCCCATGGCCTTCAAGCAGGGGCAGGGCTCCGAGGTGTGGAATCCCCTGGGTGCGACCATTCTGGGCGGGCTGCTCGCCTCCACCCTGGTAACCCTTTTGCTTGTGCCCACCATGTACAGCATCTTTCAAGGCGGGGTAACAAGCCATGATGACAACGAAAGAGACTAAAGGGAGGGGTAATGAAGCTGGTTCTCATCACGTTTAACCAAGCACTGGACAGCGCTCTGGAACGCTTACTCGAGGAGGCCGGAGTCGAGGGTTTTACCAAATGGACCAAGGTCTACGGTAAAGGGCGGTCCAGCGGACCCCATATGGGCACTCACGTATGGCCCAAGGCAAATAACGTCCTGGCCGTGGCGGTCGAAGATGATACTGCCCGGGCGCTGGTGCAAGGCGTGCGGGACCTCAGGGAGGATATGGCCGCCCAGGGGATTAAGGCCTTTGTCCTTCCCTGCGAGGAAGTTATATGAAATTACGCAGCAAATGATGCCTGCTGCCCCC
>JBKHIW010000336.1:0-2944 GCA_046538465.1 Desulfobacteraceae bacterium
AGGTTCTTCAAGTGTATGAACTGGACCCCGGTTCGGGCCACCAGGTCCATGAGGGCCTCCAATTCCGCCTCCCGGTCAGAGATCCCCGGGAAAACCAAATAGTTGATCATGGTGTATACGCCCCTGGACCTCGCCCGGGCAAGGGACTCCACCACGTCCTCAAATCCGTATCCAGTAGGTCTGTAATACGCCTCATAGACCTCGGGCCGGGCGCTGTTCAAGCTGATTCGGACCGAGTCCAGGCCGCTTTCCAGGATTTCTTCGAGCGCTCCCGGCATGCTGCCGTTGGTGTTCATGTTGACGGTGCCCCTCCCGGTTTTACTCCTGATCTCACGAACGCTTCGGGCTATCAATTCGTGCTCGGTGAGCGGCTCTCCTTCGCAGCCCTGACCGAAGCTTACAATGGAGCGAGGGGCACGCTCCAGATGGCCCACAGCCAGCGACACCACCTCTTCGGTGGAGGGGGTGAACCCTATCCGCTGATGCGAGGCCGGGCAGCCGTCCTCAGGCTGCAACGACAGGCAGCCGAGACAGGCGGCGTTGCATGCCCGGCTTACCGGGAGCGGGGCCTCCCATCTGCCGAGAAAGAGGTTCTTTGCTGCAAAGCAGTGATTGACCGTGGCGCAGCGCACAAGATGCTCCACCAGCCTGTCCGATCCATGAGCCGCCCTGTATGCCCGAATGGCCGGCACCAGCTCCCTGTCGTCGTAATTCCTGGGATCCCACCGGGGGTTTTCCTCCACGCGGAACCCGGCCGCCCAGTAACGCCCCCTCTTGAAACCCACGGCCGTGTAAGCCCACGAGGGCAACACATACTCCTTGGCCTTGTAGTCGGCCGCCGGGAGAAGGGTCCTGACGATTCCGGGCTCCAGAAAGGCGGCAACCGCATTGACAGGCTCAATGCCGCCGACCACCGGTCCTTCCTCCAGGACTTCGCAACGGCCGGTGGCCGGGTCCAATCCCACCGGAGGACACCCGGGCATATAAAACAGCTTGCTGAACGCGGGGACCTCGACCAATGACCCGGGGCTGACAGGCCCCGGGTCCAGGCCCTGGAAGCCGGTCATGCGGAGATGGGGGTGATCATGAATCCTGCCTTGATTGTCCGCATAAAGCATATGCGGCAGCTCTTTAAGGCTCGACCTTTTCGTCATATCCCGCCTTTGACCTGAAACCGCATTTAAGCAGTGCGGCCTGGATGTCCTATGCATATAGTGGTATGCTATATTATTTAGTGATGAGTTGTAATGCAACGGGGCTGCAAAAAAACCCGGAAAGCCGGCCGGCCGCGGATTCGACGAGTTATTGCCTTTCCGCGGAGGGGTGGCGCTGGTTCTTGCCATCCTGCGGGTTATCATAGTCTATGAAAAACCATATGTCCACACTAGGTGCAGCAAACGGCGGTCGCAGAGACCTTCTGAACGTCGAGGCCGGCCGCAATCAGGGCCAGCGTAGGCCCGAGGGCAAGCAGTTCCGCTTGGTCAAGTTTTTCGCCTGGGCGAGTTTCATAGTGCTGCTGATCTTCAGCTTTCCCTTTTCTCTGGCCATCTCCCAAAAGGCCAAAGAGATCCTCCTGCGCAGTTATGAGAACTACGCCGTACTGGTAGGTCAGAACCTAAACCATCAGGTCTTTCAGAACTTTGCCATTCCGGTGATACGCCGCTACGGAAGAATCAAGCTGCGCGAAGAAGAGCAGCAAGCCTTGATGGACAAGATCGTTCGGAACACCATACACGGGTTCAAAGTGGACCTAGTAAATATTTATGACATTGACAAGGGGGTTATTGCTTACAGCACCGATCCGCAGCTGATCGGCCGCAAGGCCGCCAAGACCCCTGGATATGAAAAGGCGGTCAGAGGAGAACGCTCCTCCGCCCTTGTCTCCGAAGGCGACATGTGGGGGCTGGACCTGGGGCTCATGGGCGGAGAAAAAAAGTTTCGCACTTATCTGCCTTTTCGGGGACCGGATCCCTACACCGGCCATGTCAATTACGTGGCCGGAGTCTTCGAGGTGATCCAGGACATGAGCGAGCCCTACGAGTCCATTGTCAGATTTCAGTATCTGGTCTTCGGGCTCTCAATCCTCATAATGGGCGCAATCTTTGTGGCCCTCCTGCTCATAGTGAGAAAGGCGGAGACGGTGATAGAGGAGCGGGCCAAGGAGCAGCGGGAACTCGAGTCCCAACTGCACCAGGCCGAGAGGCTCGCCGCGCTCGGCGAGATGGTGGCGGGCGTTTCCCATGAGATAAAAAACCCTCTGGGGATAATTCAGAGCACCGCCGAGCTGTTGGCCGGTTCACCGGAAGCCGAGGAGAGCCAGAAACGGCTTTCCAGAGTGATTCAGGAGGAGTCAGCCAGGCTGAACGGGATTGTGACGGAATTCCTAGATTTCGCCAGACCGCAGACGCCCAGCCTGCGGGAGACCGAGCTCGCCGACGTACTTTTGAGGAACATCTCATTTCTCCGCCCGGAGTTCGAGAAAAAAGGCATCCGGGTGGAGCACAATCTCGACGGCAGGCCGCTATCCCTCCAGGCCGATCCGGACTTGCTCTACAGGGTATTCTTGAACATACTCATAAACGCGGTGCAGGCGATGGAGGAAGGCGGGGACATCAGGTTGACTGCATATGAGACTCCGGATGTATGCACTGTGCAAATAAAGGACACCGGACCCGGGATATCCGAAGACAACCTTCCCAAGCTCTTCAACCCTTTTTTCACCACCAAGGAAAAGGGGACCGGGCTCGGGCTTTCCATAGTCAAAAAAATCGTGGAGGCGCACAGCGGAAGCATTGAGGTGTCCAGCGCCCCTGGGGAGGGCACCAAAGTGACGATACGACTGCCCCGTAGCCATTAATACTTCAGGCTAAAGCAGGCTGATCGCTCTTAAGAGAAGATATATGGATACTATACTTATAGTTGATGATGAAAAGAATTACTTAGT
>JBKHIW010000337.1:0-2930 GCA_046538465.1 Desulfobacteraceae bacterium
TTGTCCCCCGGCGGGAGGCGGCCCTCAGGCTGCCGGCAGGATCCGCCGGGCGCGAGTCCTACACCAAAAACCCCAAGGAGGTGTTGTCATGAAAACTGGTAGGGTTGGAGTTCTGAGCTGTCTTGCTGTCGTGATGCTGGCCGCTGCGATCATTTTATCTGGTCTTACGCACGACGCCCGGGCCGCCGGGGAGCCTGAAAAGGTGACCGTGGTCTACGGCGGGTCCAGTTGGCTCGGTCACTACCCCGCATGGGTGGGTATCGAGATGGGCACCTTTCAAGAAGAGGGATTGGGTGTTTTGTTCCAGCGCTTCTACGCCTCTTCGGGAAGAATGGGCTCCCTGGTGGCCGGCGACCTGGACTTTGCATCCACCGGGTGCATATCGGGGATCGCCCTTATGGCATCCGGCATGAAGGGGTTTTATGCCTTCGGGACGCCGGACTCCTACGCCACCGTGGAGGGGATCGTGGCCAGGAAAGACATCAAGACGGTCGAGGATCTCAAGGGCAAGAAGCTGGCCGCCACTTTCGCCTCCAGCGCCCATGTGCTCGCTCTGGACATCCTGGAGCAGCACGGACTCGAGCCCAAGGAGGACGTCACCCTGATCAACCTCAAGGTCTCTGAGATGCCGGCCGCCTTCAGATCGGGAGAGGTCGACGCATGCGCAATCTGGACTCCCATGTTCAACAAGCTCCTGAACATGGAAGACACTCACCTGCTTCTCGACGACACCGAGTTCAGCCTGTTCAAGGAGTACGGGCTGGGACCGGGCCCGGACCTCTTGGTGGCAAGGAAGGACTTTGCGAATAAGTATCCCAACACCACAAAGGCCTTTGTAAGGGGGTACTTCAAGGCCGTTGAGCTATTGAAGGAAAAGCCCGAGGAGTGCGCCGAGGTCCTGGTCAAGCTCACCAATCTCTCCATGGAAGAACAGATGACAGTGCTGGAGGACATAAGCTGGTACGGGCTGGACAAGCAGCAGGAGCTGATGGTTGACCCGGGCACCTTTGTAGACGGTATGCAGAAGCTCGCCGAGTTCCTGGTGAGACACAACCAGATCGATGAGGCCCCGGTAGTAAAGGAATGGGTGAATAAGGACTTATTGAAAATCGATTAGAAGCTGGCCCGTGGCAGGTATGAGGGGCTTGCCGCCTCTCATGCCCGGCTCATTTTCCTGGATATAATATCCCTCGAGGTTCCCCATGAAGGAAAAACAAGGGAAAGGGCTGTTTTACGCCTATATCAGTATCGCCTCGTTCGCCTTCTTTATGCTGGTCTGGGAGGTTTTTTGCAGGCTGGGGTTGATCGAGCCCATATTCCTCCCGGCCCCCTCGCTGATAGTGCTTCGCGCGGTCAAGATGATCGATCAGGGGGCCTTGTTCGTTCATGTGCTCGCATCCACCAGGCGGGTCATGGTGGGGTTCTTGGTAGCCAGCCTGGTGGCCATCCCCTTCGGGATCTTTCTCGGATCCTCGCGGACATTCAAGGCGGTTTTCGATCCCCTGATCTCCCTTCTGAGGCCTCTCCCTTCAATGAGCTGGATACCGATCTCTTTGCTGTGGCTGGGGATAACAGAGACCCAGAAGTATTCCATCGTGTTCATGGGCTCATTCGCCCCTTCGCTCCTCTATATCATCGAGGCCACCAGGGGCATTGATCCCATTTTGATCCGCGCAGCCCAGAACCTGGGTGCCTCACGATGGGACGTGATGCGGGAGGTGATCCTGCCCGGGGCACTGCCCCAGATCATCGCAGGCCTCAAGGTAATGCTCGGGATAGCCTGGACCTGTATCATCTCCGCCGAGTTGGTGGCGGCCGAGGAGGGGCTGGGATTCCTGATAATGAATGCGAAGGAGTACTTCCAGACCGATACCATCTTTCTGGGGATGCTCCTGATTAGTCTGACCGTGATCGTGATTGATACGACCTTCAAGATGGTGGAAGGTAAGATCTTGCCATGGACCAGAGAGTGACATCAGCACCTGAGATAGAGGTCCAGGACGTATCCATGGTGTTCCAGGCCAAGGATAAGGAAATAGTGGCGCTCAAGGACTTGAGCTTCACCGTGGATGAAGGGGTCTTCCTGGTGATCGTTGGGGCCTCGGGGTGCGGTAAGAGCACACTGCTCAACCTGATAGCAGGCTTTATCCGTCCCACCTCGGGGCGGATCCTGCTGCGGGGAAAGGAGGTTACCGGGGTCACCCCCCAGTGCGGGATGATATTTCAGCAGTACGCGCTCTTTCCGTGGAAGACCGTGCAGGACAACGTAGAGTTCGGGCTCAAGATGAAGCGCATCCCCAAGAAGGAGCGGGCCGAGATTGCGGCCGAGTTCATCGATCTGGTCGGTCTCCGGGGCTTTGAGGACTCTTATCCCAAGGCCCTTTCGGGCGGGATGAAGCAGAGGGTCTCTATAGCCAGGGCCCTGGCCAACGACCCCGAGGTAATGCTCCTGGACGAGCCCTTCGCGGCCCTGGACGCCATGACCAGGCAGGTGCTCCAGGAGCAGCTGGCCAAGATATACGAGAAACACAAGAAGACCATAATCTTCATTACCCACTCCATAGACGAGGCACTGCTCCTCTCCTCGCGGATCATCATCATGACCGCCAGGCCCGGGACCATTGCCCAGGACATCGTCAATGACCTGCCCTACCCCAGAGACGCATCAGTCGAGCTCTCCGACCACTACACCCGACTGAAGAAGGACATATGGAACACGGTCCAGGCCGAGGTCTTGAAGAGCATGGAGGTGGAGACGGACTGATATTCTTCAGGCGGGACCGGACCGGGGCGGGGATATTTTGGGTTGACAAGCCCGCCCCGGTGTATAGCATAACAACAGATATCGGGACGTGGCGCAGTCTGGAAGCGCACCTGAATGGGGTTCAGGGGGTCGGAGGTTCAAATCCTCTCGTCCCGACCATGAAAAA
>JBKHIW010000338.1:0-2923 GCA_046538465.1 Desulfobacteraceae bacterium
ATATTGAGTAGAGTCCGAGTGCCCGGGATCGGCCCGCCTCACCCTCGCCACCACGGTGATCTGGACCGATCTTATTTCATCCGGGTCGGCGGTTTGGGCGCCGGAGGAGTCCAGATACACAAAATCCAGGGCGTCGATGTTTTCCGCGGCCATTTCCGTCCCTGAAGGGGTCTGCCTGCCCAGATCAATGATCCCGTCTCCGTCGGCGTCATAGAGGCGGTAAGTCACGTCTTCGTCTTGGTCGTCCGTATCGCCGTCCCCGTTCAGGTCCATTGTCACCTGTATGGAGTCGTTCCAGGCCGAGACTATACCGGCCTCGGCGGTCCCTTCCGGGTCGTAGCCGGCCATCCTGATCTCGTGCTTGAGATGGTGCATGGCGGCCCTGAGGTTCTGCTGCATGGCCGCCACCGCGGTCTGTGCCACGTAGGACTTCTGTTGTGAGTAGAACGTGAGATAGACTCCGGCCATCACTACCCCAGCCACGGCCATTGAGACCAGCAGCTCTACGACGGTGAAGCCTCGGGTGCCTTCTTTCACCGCCACTCCCCTCCTTCCCGCTTCTCCAGCCGGACCGCCCCGGTGGTAAGCACCCTCACCCGGTAGAAGGCGCTATGCTCGGCATTGGAGAGATACGCGCAGCCCCCTGTGCTGAATCCCCTGGGATCAAAGCTCAGGTCCGGAGCGTCAAAGGTCTCTCCTGAGGGACCGTCAAAATTCACCCCATAACCATAGTCCTCGAGGGGCACAGTCCGGGAGGACGTTGAGAAGGAATATTCATAGCGATCCGGGGCCGTATAAAAGTTTATCTCCGATGTAGTACTCTCTTTTATGGCCCTTAATTTTGTAGCCTGTATGTTGGAATAAAGGTCCTGGGCTGCGCTCTTGAGCTTGTATCCGGGAAGCCACATGGAGAACCCGGGGATGGCTATAAGCGCCAAAACCGCCACTATAGCAGCGATCACCATGAGCTCGGTCAGGGTGAAACCTTGGATGGACTTTTTGGTCTTTTTAATCACTCTTAAATCCACCTTTGATGTAATTGGCTTCTCCTTGTTCTTTCCCGGATTCAAGGGCTCGTTTTGAGTGCTTATTAAAGGGGAAACAACTTGTCCCTTAAAACAGTCAAAAACCGTGCCATGCGCAAATTTTTATTTTTTGAATGGAAAAACAAAGACTTGAAGAATGGCAATCCTGGACCTGGAAAAGCCTTTCCATCAAAAGGTGCAAAGTGCGACGCGGTTTGGATAAAACAGGCGGAATTTTGGCAGGTTATTCCAGGGGCGCACAATGCCACATAGTGGCAAAATGCAACCTTTAAAACCGGTCCAGGCCGTGACGCCTCAGCTTTCGGTGGAGTGTGGACTTGTCAATGCCCAGCAGCTCGGCCGCACGTTTTTTATTGCCGTCCGTCCTGGCCAGAGCCCTGCGGACCGCTTCCAGCTCGAGATCGGCAAGCCTCAGGGGGGCCTCGTCCCTGGGCCCTGGGCTGAGCGAGTTTACCATCTCGGCGGGCAGGTCGTACGCCTCTATCCTTTCTCCCGAGGCCGTGGCAGCGCATCTCTCCAGAAGATTTTCCAGCTCCCTTACATTGCCCGGCCAATCGTAGGAAAGGAGCAGGTTCATGGCCTGGGGGGATACGGCCTGGATATGGGACTTGCCCTCCTGGTGAAGCCTCTTGAGGATGTGCCCGACAAGGACCGGGACGTCCTCTTTCCTCTCCCTAAGGGGAGGGATCCTGATGGGCAGGACTCGTATCCTGTAGTAGAAGTCCTCTCTGAGGTCCCCTTTTTCCACCGCCTCCTTGAGCGGCCTGTTTGTAGCGGTGATGATCCTTACGTCCGCCGGTATCTCCTGCTTGCCTCCTACTGGCCTTACCACCTTGTCCTGGAATACACGCAGGAGCTTTACCTGGAGCTCAGGGCCGATTTCAGCTATTTCGTCGAGAAACAAGGTGCCCCCGTGGGCCGAAAGTATGATGCCGAGGTTGTCCCGGATGGCGCCGGTAAAAGCGCCTTTGACGTGGCCGAAGAGCTCGCTTTCCATCAGCTGGGGCACTATGGCGCCCAGGTTCACCTCCACGAAAGGCTCGGTCTTCCTGGGGCTGTATTTGTGGATGGTCTTTGCCAGTAGCCCCTTTCCGGTCCCGGACTCTCCTTCAATAGAGATCGGCGTATCCCTGTTGCTGATCTTATGTATGGTCTCGTAGATTTCCTGGACGGGCCGGCTGATGCCCACGAACTCCCCCATGTAGCCCCGCTCCCTGAGCTCCTTTTTGAGCAGGAGGTTTTCTTTTAGCAGGGCCTTGCCGCGGACTATCTTTCTTATCACCCTGTGGAGCTGCTGGAGCTCCAGGGGTTTGAGCAGAAAGTCAAAGGCGTGAAGCCTCACCGCCTGGATGGCCTCTTCCATTGAGCCGAAGGCCGTTATCAGGACGATGCTGAGCTCCGGCAGCAGGGCCCTGGCCTCGGTGGCAAGGGAGATTCCGTCCAGCCGGGGCATCTTGATGTCGGTCACCAGTATGTCAAAGGAATGCTCCCGTAGGAGCCTGAGTGCTGCCAGGGGGTCGGCGGTACAGGTGACATGCAGGCCGCGCCGCTCCAAATAGAGCCCAGCGGTGTGCAGAAACTCCTCCTGGTCATCGACCAGCAATATACTGACTCCGCCCTCCAGGTCCTCTATCTCCGGTTCGGTCGATCTCAGGTCCTCAGGCATCCCCGCCTCCGGCAAAGCACTTCTCCAGGAAGGGAAGGGCGTTACTTTTTCCCATAGATTGCAAATTATCATGTATTTCCGGGGAAAGCAAAGACTCAGGCATTCCAGGATTGAAATCAACATGCCCCTGTATTAAAAATCGGGATTTGAACCGCGTCTTCAAAGGGTAGCCGGGTGTATCCAGGCCCCCTAATCAGGCCGGGAACGGGAG
>JBKHIW010000339.1:0-2922 GCA_046538465.1 Desulfobacteraceae bacterium
GGAGTTAATACTGTGGTAATCCCTGTTAAGGTTGACGTCAAGGAGTTAGTTCTCCTTGGCCGGTCTTTCCTTTGGCCTCGTCCTTCGGCTTGTCCTCTCTGCGGTGGTGGTCTTTGGGGACACGGTTTTGTCCCCGGCTATCTGAGTTCCTCGGGTGAGGAAGTCTTTATTCGGCGTCTGTACTGCAAGGAGTGCGGTAGTGTTCATCGGTTGAGGCCGGAGACGCATTGGCCGCGGTTCCAGTCGTCGATCAAGGTCATTTTGCAGACCATTGTTACTCGGCATACTCGTGGTCGTTGGGGCAAGGATCTTCCCCGGCCTTGCCAGCGGCAGTGGTGGCGACGGCTGGGGAGGAAGGTGAAGGTCTGCCTTGGTCTGAGCTTCAAGGGATCTTTGCCCGAGGCCTTTGAGATCTTGGTTTCGGCAGGGGTGATTCCAGTCAGCCGGGTCATGGAATGTGGCGATCGACTGGGTTGAGTCCCACCCTACCGAAGGGTATCTCTGCCCAAGCTCCTTGGGAGGGGTTATGAGGGGTTGATGACAACCACATTTCCCTTCAACCCTATTTTCAAGGAGGTTTACCATGAATCAGGAGCAAAGAGAGGAGATCGCCCGGTTCCGTTTTGGGGTGATCAGCGATCTGGTGGGGGGCATACGCCTTGAGCCCGGGGAGGCGGCCGGGATTATCCGGCAAAAGAGCGAGCAACGTTATAATATCCCCTATTCGGACCGGACCAGGATCTCTGAGCCCACCATCCGCCGCTGGGTCCGCGAGTATGAAAGCGGCGGGAGGAAGCTGGAGGCTCTTTATCCCGGCCTGAGGTCAGATCGGGGAAAGAGCCGGAGGGTCGATGATGAGACCGTGGCCGCGCTTATCCGGCTGAAGAAGGAAAAACCCGTGACCCCGTTGAATCGGCTTTTGGCGGAGATGCAGGAGAAGCGCTGGATTTCTCCTGGCACTACTCTTTACCCCTCCACCGCTTACCGCATCTTGAAAAAGCATGGCCTGAGCCGTTGCCCCGAGGGAAGCCGGGTGGATCGGAGGCGTTACGAGGCCGAGTTTCCCAATGACATATGGCAGTCCGATGTGATGCACGGCCCGGCGGTGGAGGTGGCAGGCAAGCTGCGCAAGGCCTATCTCATCGCGGTCATGGACGATCACTCCCGTCTGCTGGTCCATGGCGAGTTCCATCTTTCGGAAAAACTGGCCTCATGGCTTGATGTCTTCCGCCAGGCCTTGCTCAGCCGGGGACTGCCACGCAAGCTTTACGTCGACAACGGGGCCGCCTATCGGACCAAGCATCTGGAAAGGGTCTGCGCCTCCTTGGGCATCGCCTTGGTTCATACACCACCGTACACGCCTCAGGGTCGTGGCAAAATTGAGAGATGGTTCCGCTCGGTGAGGTCCAGGTTTTTGCCTTACTTCAAGGGCGGCACGCTGGAGGAGCTAAACATCGCCTTCGAGCACTGGGTCCGTGTGGATTATAACCAGCGTGTGCATTCCATCACCGGGGAGAGTCCTTTTGAGCGGTTTGCCCGGCATCTGGAGGTCATTAGGACCGCCCCTTCCGATCTGGAGGATCATTTCCGAAAGGAGGCCAGAAGGAGGGTGGCCAGGGACCGCACCATCTCCCTGGACGGCCGCTTGTATGAGGCTCCCACCAGACTGATCGGTGAATATGTCCGGCTGCTCTATCACGAGGACCGCCCGGAACAGGTTGAGATCATACACGGCAATCAATCACAAGGACTCCTGGTGCCCGTGGACCTCAAGGTCAACTGCCGAGTGAAACGAAAACGTGACAAGGATCAGCTGAGCGCCGAAAAACACCAGGTCGGCCGGGGCAAACTCTCTTTCGGGGAGGCGCGATAATGGCTGCCAACAATTATCTGGCCTTCTTCGGTCTCAAGAGACAGCCGTTTAGCGCTGAGCTCGAGCTTAAACACATCATGGAAACCCCGGACCTCACAGCTACCGGCGAGCGGCTTGAATATGCCGTCGGCCTCGGGGCCATCGCCATGGTCACGGGCGAAGTGGGTGCCGGCAAATCCACTGCCCTACGATGGTTTGCAGGACGCCTCCACCCCTCCACACATCGCCTCTTATGGGTGACCGCCACCTCCGGGTCCATCCTCGAGTTCTATCGCCAAGTCCTGGCCGAACTCGACATCAATACCGCGTCTTCTTCACGGGCCGTCTTGACCAGGCTGATCAAGGAGCGGATCAGCGATCTGGCCTGCAACAAGAAACTCCAACCGGTTCTCATCGTCGACGAGGCATCCTTGCTTCGACTCGATGTCTTTCCAGAACTCCATACCATCGCCCAGTTCGAAGGCGACTCCAAACCCTGGCTGCCAATCATCCTGGCAGGGCAGAACAACCTGGCCGACAACCTGCTCTATCGCACAGCAGCCCCCCTGGCCTCCAGGGTCGTAACCAGGTACCACTTCCAAAACGTGGAGCGTAAGGACATGGCTGATTATCTCGGTCATCACCTCAAGATCGCCGGCCTCAACTACAACCCCTTCGAAGAGGCTGCCATCACCGCCATCCACCAGGGCGCCGGAGGGCTCTTTAGAAAAGCCAATCACCTGGCCCGAGGCGCTCTGGTAGCTGCGGCCAGCGAAAAGACCCAAAACGTAACCGCTGACCATGTCCGACTCGCCGCATCAGAGCTCCTGTCATGATGGCAGAAAGCTGAAAGGAAAATCTGCGATTCGGACTATGAGAAAACAACAATGCCATTCAAGTGGGTCGCCATCAGCCGAGCCCGGCTGATGGCGGCTCGCTGCACAAGCTGAAAATAATCAGAATCTACTGCCAGGATAATTTGAAAAATAAGAGTCAGTTAGTGTAAGAAGCAACACCGCCGTGGATACCGAGTCCATGCTCATCGTGGAGCACCACATCTCCCAGCAAAG
>JBKHIW010000340.1:0-2921 GCA_046538465.1 Desulfobacteraceae bacterium
CTGGGCGGAATAGGCAATATAACCGGAGCCATGCTGGGGGGGATCATCCTGGGTTTATTGGAGTCGGTGGCCACCACCTTTTTCCCGTCCGCATACAAGGACGTGGTGGCCTTCAGCGTCTTGATAATAGTGCTCATCTTTCGGCCCTCCGGACTGATGGGGGAGAGGATCAGAGAGAAAGTCTGATGGCCGACGTATTAGCGGGGTGGGGGGCCAAACGCAGCGAGAGGTTCGTCTTGTACGCCGCGGCGGCCGTCCTGCTGGCCGTCCTCCCCCACCTGATGCCCAACACTTACTGGCTGCGCATCTTCGGCATGACAGGCATCTATGTCATGCTGGCCCTAGGACTGAACGTGGTGGCCGGATTCACCGGCTTACTGGACCTATCCTACGTGGCGTTTTTCGGAATCGGCGGATACACCTTTGCACTGGTCTCATCCAACCAATTCGACATTCACCTGCCCTTCCTCCTAAGCCTGCCTGCCGCAGCCTTCGTAACCATGGGGTTCGGCCTGGCCCTGGGTGCGACCAGCATCCGCCTGAGCGGAGACTACCTGGCCATTGTGACCCTGGCCTTTGCTCAGATCTTCAAGCTCCTCCTCCTCAACCTGGACCAGCCCGTCAACATCACCGGGGGAGTCAACGGGATCTTCGGCTTTGACCCAGTTTCCATATTCGGGCTCCGGGTGGTCACCCCCCTGGCCTACTCGTACCTGATCTGGACCGCCGCCCTGCTGATCGCAGTCGGCTCCTGGCGCATGAAGAAATCCAGGTACGGCCGGGGCTGGGAGGCGATCAGGGAGGACGAGCTCGCGGCCGAGACCCTGGGGGTGGCCACCACTTGGATGAAGCTCAAGGCGTTCGCCGGCGGGGCCTTTGTTGCCGGGGCCACCGGGGCGCTCTTTGCGTCCTTCCAGGACTCTGTCTTTCCCAACAATTTTGATTTCCCTCAACTGGTCATTGTCTATTGCATGGTGATCCTGGGAGGGTTGGGAAATATCCCCGGGGTGATACTGGGCGCTATAGTCCTTACCATACTGCCTGAATTCCTCAGAGAGTATGGGGCCTACCGCATGATGTCCTACGGACTGATCCTTGTCGTCCTGATGGCCCTGCGCCCCCAGGGGATCCTGGGCTCCGTCAGGCTGCTCGAAAGGAAGAAGCGCCGCCCGGACAAAGACGAGACAGGATTGCTCAAGGCCTCCACAGACCTTTACTACGGGGAGACGGACGAGGCCTCGGCCGCTCCGGCGGTCTACACCCGCACAGAGCGTGTGGTACTGGAGCTCAGGGACGTCAATATGGCCTTCGGGGGGTTGACCGCGGTCCAGGACCTGAGCCTGTCCCTCCGAGAGCGGGAGATACTGAGCATCATAGGGCCAAACGGAGCCGGCAAGTCGACTCTTTTCAACGTCATATCCGGGATATACCACCCGACCGAAGGAAGGGTCATCTACGAGGACGCTGACATAACAAGTCTAAAACCTCACCAGATAGCCGAAGCGGGCATCGCAAGGACCTTTCAGAACCTGCGCCTATTCGGCAAGATGAGCGTCCTGGACAACGCCAAGGTGAGCCGGTTCTGCCGCACCAAGTCAGGCCCCATCTCGATCCTCTTCCGCCTGCCGCGCTTCCTCCGCGAAGAGGAGGAGACAGAGGAGGTGGCAAAGCGAATGCTCTCCCTTTTCGGGGCCAGGCTCACAGGTTACAGATTTCACCAGGAGGCCTTGTACCTGTCCTACGCCAACCGCCGCAGGCTGGAGATAGCCCGCGCCCTTGCCACGTGGGCCCGGGTCCTGATGCTGGACGAGCCCTCCGCCGGCATGAACCCCCAGGAGACGCAGGAGATAACCGAGTTCATCCGAAGCCTCAGGGATAGGCATGGCTATACCATCTTGTTGATTGAGCATAAGCTGAACGTGGTCAAGGCGATCTCGGACCGGGTGATAGCCCTGGACTACGGCCGGAAGATAGCCGAAGGGACCTACGATCAGGTGGCCGGCAACGAGCGGGTGATCGAGGCCTATCTGGGCAGGAAAAAGAGCAGAGCAGCGGCCGTGACCCACCCCAAGGACAGGGGATAGAGCGGGCATGATGAAACAGGAATGCAGACAGCACGACTCCGGCCGTGGAAGGCCCGTGCTGGAGCTCATAGGCGTGGACACTTTCTACGGCAACATCCAGGCCCTCTATGATATACATATGACTGTTGGCACTGGCGAATTGGTCTGCCTATTGGGAGGCAATGCATCGGGAAAATCCACCACCCTTAAGACCATATTGGGCGTGTGCAGGATAAGGCGCGGAGAGGTCAAATTAAACGGGGAACGCATCGACGGGAGGCCCACCAAGGAAATCGTATCCAGGGGGGTGGCTATCGTCCCTGAGAACCGGCGGATATTCCCCCGGCTGACGGTCCTTGAAAACCTGGAGATGGGCGCATATCTCCGATCGGACCACGACGCGGTCAAACAAGACATTGAGCGCATGCTGGAGCTCTTCCCCGCACTTCGCGCCAGGGCCGACAGCCGGGGAATGACCTTGAGCGGCGGGGAGCAGCAGATGCTGGCGATGGCCCGAGCGCTCCTGTCCAGGCCCCGCCTGCTCCTGATGGACGAGCCCTCCATGGGTCTGGCCCCGCTCCTGGTCGACCGGCAGTTCGAGCTCATCCGGGAGGTGAACCAAGGCGGCACCACGGTATTGGTGGTGGAGCAAAACGCCAGCATGGCCCTGTCCATAGCGGATCGGGGCTACGTCCTCCAGACAGGATCGATCGTACTGGCCGACACGGCCGCCAATCTCCTGGAGAACGAGATGATGAAAAAGGCGTACCTGGGAGGGGAGATATAGGCAGGTTTCATATAAATTTTGACGGTCTCGCAAAAACCCGCTCCACCGCCGCTGGGAACCTCGTAACCCCT
>JBKHIW010000019.1:0-13750 GCA_046538465.1 Desulfobacteraceae bacterium
AGCGAAATCGTCTGATCCCCAGGCCTGCCGACCTATAGAGGCCGCTACTGAGGCAAAGTCCAGACCGTCATATTTAAGCCCGGCATAGGCCTCATCCACTGCAGAATCATCCGTGTCTCCATGCACTTGATCTTTCCAGTCCATTTTCAGTTCTCCAAATGCGGTCCAGTCTTGCATCAGCTCATGAGAAGCCTTGAAAGAAAGTGTAAGATCATCGTAGTCGATGTAAGGATCTTCATCTTCTCCGATTTCTAGACGGTATTGGATTTGATAATCGCCCTTCAAGTCCAGTTTTGTGCCTTCCTTGTCATAGATGGTGATTGCATGTACATTAAAAGATAAAGCAGCAAATATAGCTACAGCTGCAATAGATACATAAACTTTCATTACCTACCTCCTTTTAGTCTCCATTTTTGAAATAAAACTTCCCCATCAATATGCAGATTGAGCGCTATTAATTGTAAATAGATGCACCTTTTTTTCATAATGTGTACATTTGCTATGTCTATCCTATTGAGTCACAATATGTTGTTTCCATTTTTTCATTTACATACAATCACGTTTTAAGCTACTATGCTCCTCAAAAAGCACCTTCCTATTCAATGATGATCTTGTCCGTTGATGCCAGGCTCCCCAGATGGGACTTTTCCTTGGCCAATGCGTTGAAAGCCGTTAATCCCATGACCAACAGCACAAAACCATTGCAAAATTTTTCATCTTCACCTCCTTAACCAATTGATTGACTGTCAGATAGAAGGTGCTCCGATGGGCAGGCAATCTGCTCGGTAAATTCAAAAGACAACTCGTCTGCCAGGTTAAATGTCTGATTATTGATCGGGCGATCTATTATCTATGGTTGCTGCGGCCTCACCTCCCTTCTCCAAAAGCTGTGCTCGTGAAGAAAACGAGGTGAGAATGCTCTCGAGAAATTAAGGTCTGATGAAGGCTGGATTAGTATTGTGATAGTCCGTGTTCTTTTTATTAGTGGCCCCGCGACAAGGGCCCTTTTACAAGAACCGATATATTTCCAGGAGGTTGCTTCCTGAAACACGGTAAGTGAAGTGAATGAAGACGCAGAGATAAGGATAAACAGCAGGGGCTTGTGATCCGTCCGTTCAGGCCGGGTCACCCCTCACGAACCAGGTGGGCGATTCGTATCTCCATGGACGTCAGCCCCAGGGACGTGGACGACGGCCGCTGAATGAGCGCAGACGTGAAATCGGCGCAGCCTGAAGGCCCCGGCGAAGAGCTCTATCAGGCTCAAGCACGGCCCGATGACCAGACCTGCGGTCTCCTTCCGGCACTCCACCACGTCTTCAAAGGAAAGTCCCTTCACGACACCGCAGCGGACCGGGAAAGCAAATCTATGTGAGGCCGCTGGTGGGTAGTTTCCTGGAGCAGCTTTGTTCAACGTGATAAAGGAGGGCTTATGGGTCGACAAGCAGGACTGCGTTGCGAGCGCCGAGCAGATGATTGAGCACGTGCAGAAGCAGATGCGCATGTTCACCCTGCTTCTAAGGTCTATCGGCAGCATCTCTCTGGTTGTGGACGGCGTGGGGGTTTCTTACGCGATTGCCAGGTATTCCGGATGGGGGTTTTCCGTGATTTCCCAGGCGGTTTTTCTCGGGGTCGGGGTTTCCGCGGCCGTAGGAATGTTTTTTTGGGTACTACCCGGCCAAGCAGGCCGCGAGTCTCGTTCCTATACAGGCCCTGCGCTCGGACTAGTCCGAGCGCAGGGCCTGAAAGATATCCAGGGGATGGCGGCCCCGGGCCTACCGCCTACAGCTTCATGGTAAAGCCGAGGAGAAAATTGATTTTCGGAGACGGGTAATAAGCCCGTTCACCACCACTATAGACCCCGTATTCCTCATATTCCTTGTTAAACAGATTGTAGACATTCAAATAGACACTCATTTTTTTCCATTGATAACGGATTTTGGTGTTGGCCACAAAATAGTCATCCTGATCATCGGTCTCATTGGCAAAATCACTGCTAAAGGGACGCTCACCAACATATACGCCGTTTAACGCCATGGAAAGGTTTTTCATTGGGTAAAACGTAGCTGTGGCACTGGCCTGATGCTCCGGCACGCCGGGAAAGTCGTTTCCATCAAACCGGCCGCCCCGGATTTCGGCATCGGTGTATGAATAGGTGCCTTTGAGGTCAACATAGGCAAATTTATGGCCTGCTGAAATCTCCACGCCTTCGCGCCGGGTTTCATCTTCAAAGTTGATATTGTACGCAATCGGAATAATAGTGGGATCGTACAAAAGCTCATTTTCTGTATCAATGCGGAAAAAATTCACTTTGGCATAAAAGGCGTCTGAAAAATAATGCCGGAAGCCGACTTCATAATCATCCGAAGTCTGCGGCTCGAGTATATCCGAAGCCCAGGTAAGTTCATCAATGGCCGGATATCTGAAGCTTCGGCTATAGCTGGCATAAACATGGGAGGCGTTGTTGTAATTGTAGGTGATCCCGCCCGTAAACAGGCTTTCGTCCGATTTGACCGATTCTACCTGTTGAAGGGTTTCAGGATCAAACGTGTATTCCACCTCATCATATCTGTAACCAGCAGAAACCGATAGCCGATCCGTTACATAAAGCTCATCGTGAATATAGATCCCGTAGTTTTCCTTGGTGATTTCCTCTGTATCCGGAAGATAGTCAGCTTCCACCTTTGATTCATCCTCGATAAAATCGAGACCTAAGGTCAGGCTGTTGTTAAGGCTGAATACTTTTTCCCTGAAAATCATCTGGGGTGAAACAGTGATGCTATCGATTTCCTGATCTCTCTGGCTTCCCCAAAAAGAGGAGGCCTCCCGGTTCCGGTAGGAAAAATCAATTTTAAACAGGCTGTCGGTCAAAAATGAGATTTCCTGACCCGCCTTGAAATAATAGTCCTCGGTTTCGGAATAATGATCCGGGTCAAACGTATCGGTTCTGGAGGCCCCGGCCTGAAACTGGCTTTCGTAAATAGCGCCCGGCAATCCGGTTTTGTCCTCATGATATCCAGAACTCAAATAAAGCCTCACCCGGTCGCCGGCAAAATAATCCAGGTTCATCCCCACGTCCTTTGCACGGGTATCGGAATTGTCCCGGTACCCGTCAGAGGTCAGGTAACTGCCGGTCAGAGAATAAGACAGATCTTTGTGCGACCCGCTGATCCGGGCGTCGGCCTTGCCGGTATCATAGCTGCCCCCGGCGACCTCTGCACTGGCATCAAAATCCTTGCCCTGCTTGGTAATAATGTTGATGACACCGCCGGCGGCATTGTCCCCGTAAAGCACACTGCCCCGGCCGCCCCGGATGATTTCAATGCGCTCGATGCGATCAAGTGGAATCAGGGTCCAGTCTGCGCCGCTTAAATCCGGGGAATTGATTTTTCTGCCGTCCACCAGTACAAGGGTGTTCATGCCGGCGGTTTCGCCAAAACCTCGCAAATCCACGCTATAAGAGCGCCGGTTGCCGGTAATGTCCCTTACATGAACTCCGGCTTCGGTGCGCAAAAGCTCAGGCACGTCCCCGGCAGGCGAATTTTGAATTTCCTCTTCCGTGATCACTGAAGTATTGGCTGGTACGGATGAAATGGCTTCTTCCTGGCGGGTGGCCGTCACCACCATTTCATCGAGCATGGCCGGGGACCGGCCTGCAGCTCCCTCTTGGGCCCAAACCAAACCGGGTGTGCATAACAACACTGAAATACAGATTAAAAACCGGCTCCATTTGTCCATCATCTTTTTTCTCCTCCAATTGATTGAAGATGTTTCCGGCCCGGGCCCAAAAAAAATCCCCGGACCGATTATTTCATCGATCCGGAGATGTCCCTTTTTTATCCCCAGATTCTTTGTGCAGCCGGTTTTCAATGGTCCGCGCACGATACCGGCTGGCGCTTGCTCATTCAGGCAGGTCTTCTGACTCGTGGATCATCCTACTCACCGCGCCTTCCCTTTCATTGTTTTAACGAAAAGTGGCATGATGCGGTTTTCGTCCCCACTCACAGCGGCGGGCCCGTCCCCGATTTAAACGGGGTTCCCTTTTAAAGCCTTTTACGGCACCTGAAATGATATGTTGACCCATGCTAGTGAAATATTCTCAAAAATGTCAAGAAGAAATTACAAGTTTATCCTTCACAAGATCCTCCGACGGTCCTTTCTGTATGACCGAAAGCTCCTTTGCGAGCTCAGCCGGTACGCCTGGGAGACCCTCAAGCAGTGCCTTCAGGAGGCCTTGCCGACGGTGGATTCTACGGCCGGGACATGTTCCGGGTTGCGCCCCGACCGGAGATCAAGCCCATCGAGGAGCTCTTCCGGCACAAGGTGTTCCGGATGCTCCTGCGCCGAAAAAAACCCGCCCGGAACTCATCGACAACCTCATGGGATAGCGGCATTCAGGGTTCCATGTCCACGCCGGCCCCCGCATCCTGCCATGTCATGCGGACTCCATGGAAAACCTGGCACGGTATATTATCCGCGCTTCCTTTGCGCAAGACCGGATGACCTGTCTTCCTCGGGAAACCCGGGTCATCTATGAATCCGGGGACGGAAAACGTGCCAAAACCTTCGACGACCTCAACCAGGACCCGGGGTTCCCCATCGACTGGTCTGCATGGCATGGGAGGTGCCTCTCTCCCGGGCAGGGGCTTCGTGCGTCCAAAAAAGCCTCCCGATACCCTCCCTCACGCCCGCAAACGGATAGCCGGCCTTCCATCTCCACCTGCCAGGTGCGCTTTCCTTATGGGACGTTTTCTCATTGACACACGATCTCGTTTTCAGCCAATACGCTCCTCAAAAAGCAACTTCCTATTCAACCTATTCAATTCAATCACGAAAGCGAAACGTCACCGGAATGGCAACGCGCATATCCACGGCCCGGCCGGCCCGCCTTCCCGGATGGAAGCGCCATTCCTTCACCGCTTCTTTTGCAGCCTCATCCAGTATACCGTATCCGCTGGATTCTATCACATTCACTTGCTCTGCCTCACCCTCCCGGGTCACCAGGACGTCCAACATAACGGTCCCTTCATAGCCCCTGAGCCTGGCCAGCCTTGGGTATTCCGGGGGCGGGTTCTCCTTGTACAGCGGGATCGCTTCCTGGATCTCAGGTTCAGGCTTGTGATCGGATGGCTGTTCTCGAGGAACGCTCATTGAAGGGGGATCCTCCAGGTCTCGCATGACAGGAGACGCCGGAGTCCCGTTCACTCTCTTCGATTCCCCGGCGGCCCCGTCTTTTTGGGCGGGCTCATCCCGCCGACTGGCATACTCTTGCTCCGGCTCTTCAGGGCTCGGCTCTTCCTCCCGGGCCGCCTCCTCGTCTATCTCCTCAAGAGGTGCCGGCTCTTCAGCCTCCTCGGGCTGATCCTCTTCAGGCTCATCAGGTACTGGTGCTTCCCGGGCTTGATCAGGCTGCTGCTCCTTCGGCTTCTCGCGGGGTCTGGGATCAGGGGAGGCTTCTTCTTCTGGAAGAGGCTCGGGTACCTTTTCTGGGAGAGGCTCGGGTACCTTTTCCAAAGTCTCCTCAGCCGCCTCGGAAGGAGGGTCTGTCACCGTGCGGTGCTCCAAAGTGATTGAAAGGGGGGGACGGGAGGGTGGAGTTGGGGCTTCCGGTCGGAAAAAATCAGGCGCTCGGGCGCCTAGAAACACGGCGTGGAGCCCCAAGGCCGACAAAGCAGCGATCAGAAGTCGTCTCACCACCCAGCCCCCGCCTCGGCCTGAAGAGAAATCCGGGTGATCCCCGCCTCCCTTATCATGTCCAACACCCGGAAGAGTTCTTGGTAGGACAGGGCTCGGTGGGCAAACAAAAGAACCCCGGGGGATTCCTCCCGCCCTTTGCCGCGGCGCATCAAGACGCCGGTCAGGTCGTCGGGCTTCACCCGGGTCTCATCCACATAAACCGTCCCGTCCTCATTCACCGTCACTGAAAGCACAAGCCTCTTGTCGATCTCCGCGGTGGATGAGAGGGGAAGAGTGACCGGCAGGCCCCGGTGTACCGCCATGGAAAGCATGGCGTATATAAAAAACACCAGCAGAAGAAAGACTATGTCTATCAAAGGGAGCATCTCTATCCTAGCCTTTCGGATCCCTGCTCGAGGCACTTTCATCCTTCTTTATCCCCTTCGAGCTTTTCATAAACGATCTCCAGGCTGGTGGCATACTTTTCTACGGCCAGGGCCGCCTTCTCAGCCCGGGCATTGAAGTAATTGTACGGAAACACCGAAAGGATGGCTATTCCCAGGCCGGAGGCGGTGGTAATCAAGGCTTGAGCGATGCCCCCGGTAACAGCCGACGGGTCCTGGATGCCGCTCCGGCCCAAGAGATCAAAAGAACTGATGATGCCGAGGACCGTACCGAAGATCCCCAAAAGAGGCGCCACAGTTATCATGGTGTCCAGGACCACCAGATAACGCCGCATCCGTTCCATCTCATCCGCGGCTGCAGTCTCCATGGCCTTGGCCATGGAGAACTCCCTGTGGAGTATGCCGCTTACAAGGATGCGCACGATATAGTCCTTGGATCTTGAAACAGCCAGCCTTACCCCTTCCCAGTCTCCCTTGCGGCAGAGCTCCAGGACCCGGTCGACCAAGGGGGGATCCCTCCGCATGTCTTCCACCACCCAGAAAAGCGTCCGCTCGATAATCACCGTGAGGGCGACCAGAGAACATCCCAAGAGAGGGATCATCACCGGTCCGCCTCGATAAAAAAACTCCAGCATGGCTCCTCCAATGCTCCTTCGGCCTTAAGGCATCAGCGTCAGCCTGGGCCGACCCGTACCCGGGTGGGTATCGATCATCACCGGGCATTCATATACATTCTCTATGGTTTCTGCAGTTATCACGGCCTCGGGGGATCCGGTCCGGACCACAAGGCCTTCCTTCAACACGACCAGGCGATCGCAGTACTGAGCGGCCAAATCAATGTCATGGGTGACCACCGCCACCCCAAGGCCCTGGTCCCGCGCCAGCGAAGAGGTCAGCCTGAAGATCTCCCTTTTGTATCTAAGATCAAGAAACGAGGTGGGCTCGTCCAAGAGGAGCACCGACGGCTCCTGGGCCAGCGCCCGGGCGATGAGGACCCGCTGCCTCTCTCCGCCGGATACCGCATGTATATCCCTTTCCTCCAGCCCCGAGGCGTCCGTGGCCTTGAGGGACTCTCTTGCCACTACCAAATCATGCTCATCCTCAAACCGCATTCGCTTCATATGGGGGAAACGCCCCATAAGCACCACCTCGAGTACGGAAAACGAAAAGCGAAAGTGGCTCTCCTGAGCCACCATGGCCACGTTCCGAGCCACCTCAGCCCTGGAAAGCCGGTTTATCGGGCTTCCTCTAAACCGCACCAGCCCTTGATGGGGAGGCAGGATCCCGTCCATCAGTCTAAGAAGGGTGCTCTTTCCCGATCCATTGGGTCCGAGCACCCCAAGCAGCTCACCCGGGTGGACATCCAGGCTCACTTCTCTCAAGGCCCAGACCTCGCCGTACCGATAACCCGCCTGCTCCACGCTCAGGATCGCCCCCACCCGCTCCCCCTTGTCTTCAATAAATAAATGAAAAACGGAGCCCCCAGAAAGGCGGTGATAACACCGACCGGCAGTTCGCCTGGAGAGATAAGAACTCTGGCCAGGGTGTCGGCTGCCACCAAAAAGGCGGCTCCCCCCAAGGCCGCCACCGGAATCAGTATGCGGTGATCAGAACCGCATGACATGCGCGCCAAATGCGGGACCAGCAGCCCTACAAATCCGATCAGTCCGGAAAAGGAAACCACCAGCCCGACCATCAGGGAGACAGTCACCAGGCAGGCGATCTTGGTACGGTGGACTTCCACTCCCACCTGCATGGCTGTCTCTTCTCCCGCGGTTATAAGATTCAGGTGGCGTGAAAAGGTGTAGAGCACCACTCCTCCTGCTATTGCCAGAGGGGCGGAGACCACCAGGTGGGCGTACCGGCTCTGACCCAAATCACCGTACAGCCAAAACAGCATGCTGTGGAGCCGGCTGTCCGCGGTCGTGGCTATGAAGAACATGATGATCGCGGTGAAAAAGGCATTTATGATCACGCCGGTAAGGAGTACCGTGGATGACTCCTCCCCCATCCTCCGCGTTCCCAGGGCCATCAATACACCAAGGGTCATGAGCGAACCCCCGAACGCCGCCATTGGCACCCCTATGCTGAAGCCCAGCCCGAGAATGATCCCCAGAACCGCTCCAAAGGCCGCGCCGCTGGAAACCCCCAGTATGAAAGGATCGGCCAGGGGATTCCTCAACACCGCCTGGAACACCACCCCGCCGAGAGAAAGGGAGAATCCCACCACCGCGGCGAGCAGAATCCTGGGAAGCCTGATGTGAAAGAGGATGAGCCCTTCAGAGTCCGCGGCCGAGGCCGGGGCCGCCAGCCGCCTCAGAACCTCTCCCGCGGATAGATCTGCGGTCCCCAGACATAAGGAAAGCCCCATCACCAAGACCAGAAGAAGCACCATGCCTGCTGTAAAGAGTAACACCCTGCCCGCTGTAAGCGTCCCAGCCCTACCGAACACCCCGGCCTCCCAGGGGGTCCTTTATCAGTGACCCGAAGTCATCTCCACCTCCCGGGTGCAAAAGCTCGGCAACCAATTCCAGACCCTGAATCACGCGGGGCGACGGCCTGTCGACCAAATCCGACTCCACCAGGTGAACCCGGCCGTTTCGCACCGCCGGAAGATTATCCCATTGAAACCAAGCTTTGCGAGCCTCCTCGAAGGCACCCCCCCGCTCCATGGAAGAGATCAATATCACCTCCGGCTGCAAGGCCAGCACTTGTTCCAGGGCCAGTCTGGGGTAGGAAGCCTTGTAATCCGCTGTGACATTCACCCCGCCGGCCAAACGAATGACGTCATGGTGGAGGGTGTCACGGTTTACGCTTATTATCGGGCGGATGTTTATCTGCATGAACACCCGCGGCCGCTCGGCTCCACTGACTCGGGTCAAGACCCCCTGAAGCCTCTTCTCAAGGCCATCGGCCACTTCCTTCCCACGAGCCTTTATTCCGCATAAATCGCCCACCCGGGCGACTGTCCTGATCATGCCTTCAATGCTCCTCGGATTGACCGCATATACGGCCACGCCTGCGTCTTCCAGAAGTCTGACCAGCCCGGGCTTATTGCCGTCAATGGTTCCGATCACCAAGTCAGGCTCCAGCTCCAGAATCCGCTCCGCATTCAGCCTGACAAAGCTCCCCACCTTCGGTTTTTCCGCCGCCTCGGGAGGGTGGTAGCTGAACTCGGTGACTCCCACCACCTGCTCACCGAGACCGAGGGCGAAGAGTATCTCGGTTATGCTCGGCGCCAGGGAGACGATCCGCTCCGGCCTCGCCGGAACATCTACCACCCGACCTGCAGCATCCTCGAAGGTTCGGCCTGCGGCCTGCCCAACAGCCAAAAGGACCGCCAGGCCTGCTGAAGCGGCCGGCAGCCGCCACCTTTTCATGACTTTAACAAACACCGATCCCAAGAGATCCCCCAAAATGAAAAACCCCGAACCGCCTCACCGGCTCGGGGATCTCCCTTTTCATCCTCGAACGACCCAGGGATACCACTCCTGTCCGCGCAGGCCGATCCCCTGTGTCCCTGGCAGGTCTTCTGACTCCCCTTCCCTCCAGGCGGCCTTCCCATCCCGCTATCGGAACAGTGGCAAAAAGGCCTGAAGAGCTCCCAGCCTTAAAGGCGAACAAGGGCAAGGGTTACAGCGGCGGGCCCGTCCCCGACTCTCACGGGGTTCCCTATTATGCCCCGCAGGGCACCCGGGACTATATTTCCCATCCCACTATCCCCACCCGGAAGTAAATGTCAAGGCCTTATTGTGCCTATAAAAAACCGGCCGGGTATTTGAAAAAGGCGGCCAAACCCCTCGAGGATTCACCCGAATACCTGAGGATTCAAGCAGTTCGGCGGCACCTTGCCTTGGAAAAAGGCCTTGAGGTTCTCATGGTCGACCAGCCCCATCCTGGTGCGTGTCTCTATGGTTCCGCTTCCCACATGCGGGAGCAGTATGACATTGGGCATCTCGATCAGACCTGGATGGATCTCCGGCTCGTTCTCGAACACGTCCAGTGCGGCTCCCGCTATGCGCTTGTCTTTCAGCGCACCGACCAGGGCCGCCTCGTCGATCACCTCTCCCCTTGCGGTATTGATTATGAAAGCGGAGGGCTTCATCAGGTCGAACTCAGCCTCGCCGATGAAGTGAAAGGTATCCGGTGTAGAGGGGACATGCAGGGATACAAAATCAGACTCCCTCAGAAGCTCTTCTTTGGTTGCGTACCTGACGTTCAGCTCCTCTTCAACAGCCGAATCCGCCCTGGTGCGCTTGCAGTAAAGGATCCGCATATCAAAGCCTGCCGCCCGTTTAGCCACCGCCCTGCCTATACGGCCCAACCCGATCAGGCCCAATGTCTTTCCATGGATGTCCGCCCCCAGATATAGCAGCGGCCCCCAGCCCCGAAATCTTCCAGCCCGTACAAAAGAGTCCCCCTCGACAATCCGCCTGGCCACTGCGAGGATCATGCCCATGGCAAGATCAGCGGTGGTCTCGGTCAGGACCCCCGGCGTGTTGCTGACCGCGATCTTCCTCTCTGTGGCCGCCTCCAAATCGATATTGTCGTAGCCCACCGCATAGTTGGCGATGATCCTCAGCCCGGGTCCGGCCGCATCCATGACCTCGGCGTCAATCCGATCAGTCAGGAGGGAGAGCACTGCATCCCTGCCCTTGACTCCCGAGAGCAGCTCCTCCCGGGTCAAGACACGGTCCTCAGGGTTGCAGACGAGCTCGAAATCCGACTCCAATGCCTCCATGACGGCCGGAGGCAGCGGCCTGGTCACAAAGACCGACGGTCTCCAGGGCTGCTCCTCGACGCTGGATTTTTCAACCGTCTTGTGGTCGGCCATAAGCGATCCTCTTCTCAAAAGAGCGAAAAAGGCGGGCGAATAGCCTAAGTTACAATCTTAGTGCCGACTATACCTTACAGCAGTAAAAGATCAAGAGACTCAAGGCGGCCCCGCTTCACCTCGCCTCGGCACTATGCAGATGAAATCAAATTGCTCCTCCCCGGCATTGGAAAAGCTGTGGGTCTCGTTCGCGCCGACAAACACATAGTCCCCTCTTTTCAAGGGATGCTCCCGGCCGCTTTGATCAGTCAGCACTCCTTGTCCTGACTCGACTTTTACCAGGTGGGGGAAGTCGTGGGAGTGGTAAGGGCTCTTTCCGCCCGGCTCTACACTGAAGTAGCGCAACACGACCTCATCGGATCCGTCCTCCGGTCCGATTACGATTCGCTTGCTCACCCCTTGGAAGCCGGACGAGTCGGCGAACGGAACCTGCTCCAATTTCTTTATAATCATAAGCCTTTCCTCCTGCTGCTTTTCACTGAAGGGGCGGACAAGACCCCTCTCCATGTTGTAGCCTTCATTCATTGATATCATGCGCATTAAATGTTTTCAGTATAATCAATGTCAAGCTTTTGGAATAACAAGAGTAAGCCGGGGTTTCCCGGCCCTTTTACTGCTTCCTCGAGGTTGACAAGCCCCCCGGCCTGAAATAGGGTCCGATCTAAGCGCAGGGAACCTCGCCGGGACCCTGCCTCGGCGGGCGTTCCTCAGCCCTTGACGCGATCGGCATTTACCCCGGCTTCCGCCGAGACCCGCACATGAAAGGGAAAGATTCTTCTACACCGAAAAGCCCGCCTTGAAAAAGGCCGAGAAGCCGATCAAATGAAAGGAGAACGGGCATGCTCTTCTCCACCTTCTTGTGCGTGGTAGGATTCGGAGTGCTCTATTTCGGTGCGGAATGGCTCGTCAAGGGCGCTTCCAGTCTGGCCAAGAGCTTGGGAATCAGCCCCGTAGTCATAGGACTCACCGTGGTGGCCTTTGGGACCTCAACCCCAGAGCTGGTGGTCAGCCTGATCTCTTCCATCACGGGAAAAAGCATGATCGCCGTGGGAAACGTGGTGGGGAGCAACATCTGCAATATCGCCCTGGTGCTGGGAGCGGCGGCCGTGCTTCAGCCCATTACCTGCCGCAGCTCGGTGGTTAAGCGGGATATACCCCTGATGCTGGCTGTCTCCTTCTATCTCCTGGTCCTCTCCCTGAACTCCACCCTGGGCAGGATCGAGGGGATCAGCCTGATCTTCGGTCTGGTCTTATACACGGCGTTCAATTACCGGGTGGCCAAGAAAGAGACCGCAAAGGGGGTCGAAGAGGAAAAAGTGACGGAGGAAATCGGGGTTGAAGAGGTCGAGTATGTGGCCCCCCGATCCCGTCAGGCCGTGTTGATCTCGGTAGGCATCTTGGGCGTGGTCCTGGGTGCCAAACTCGCAGTTGATTCGGCCGTCTCCATTGCGGAGGCCCTGGGAGTGAGCGAAAAGTTCATCGGGCTGACTGTGGTGGCCTTTGGTACTTCTCTTCCGGAACTCGCCACCTCAGTGGTGGCGGCTTTCCGAAAGGAGATGGATATCAGCATAGGAAACCTGGTGGGAAGCAATGTATTCAATATCATGAGCGTCCTTGGTGCGGCCTCTTTGCTGCGACCCATCCCCATCCCGGGCGGGTTCGTGGAAGGAGGGCTGATAATCGACTACCTGGTTATGATGCTGACCAGCGCCATGCCCTGGTTTTTCATGCATAAGACCAATACGCTGACCAGGCCTCAAGGCGCCTTGTTGCTCGGCTGTTATGTGGGTTATGTAATCTATCTAATGAACGCGGGTTAGCCTCTTTAGGCCTTCAGCCGAAAGGGCGGTCTCGAAACGAAGAAAAGACGCCCGGGGCCCGCTGAGTGCTCTATTTCTGATAGACGCCTCAGCCGCCTTGTGCCACAATTTTTTCTTCCGGCAGGAAACGGTTTGAAAAGGAGAAATCACCATGGAGAACCCGGTTCGCATCATGCCCTGTCTGGACATGCAGAACGGCCGTGTGGTCAAGGGGGTCCATTTCGTGGATATTCGAGACGCCGGAGACCCGGTGGAATGCGCCGGCGCCTATTGCAGCAACGGGGCGGATGAGTTGGCCCTGCTCGACATAACCGCCACTGTCGAGGGCCGGGGCACCATGCTCGAAGTGGTAAGGGCGGTGGCTGAGGTCGCTACGATCCCTTTCACCGTAGGCGGCGGGATCTCGGATGTGAGATCGGCCGAGGCGGTCCTGGAGGCGGGCGCGGACAAGATTTCCACCAGCAGCGCCGCCTTTCGAAGACCGAAGGTGATAAAGGAGATGGTCAAGGAGCTTGGCGCCGAGAGGATCACAGTGGCCGTCGATGTGGATCGAAACCCGGCGATGCCCTCGGGCTACGAGGTATATATAGACGGCGGCAGGAGCGCCACGGGCATGGACGCGGTTGAATGGGCCAAGCAGGTGGATGATTTCGGCGTCCCGGTCATCCTCCCCACCAGCAAGGCGGGAGACGGGGCGCGGACCGGCTATGACCTCCCTTTGATCCGAGCCCTCAAGGCAGCGGTCTCAGCAGAGGTGGTGGCCTCCGGAGGCGCGGGGAGGCTCGAGCACTTCTACGATGCGGTCCAGGCGGGCGCCGCCGTGCTGCTTGCAGCTTCGGTATTCCACTTCGGGATCGTGGGGATCGGCGAGCTGAAGGATTACCTGCGGAGCCGGGGCGTAAACGTCTCGGGATGATCGCTCCGCCTCCGGGCTGGATCGGAATCAGCCGTCCTTTGGTTTCATTGCTCTGATTTCCTGCAGCGTTTCATGATATGCGGACTGATTCGGGCCCCCAAGG
>JBKHIW010000341.1:0-2914 GCA_046538465.1 Desulfobacteraceae bacterium
AGGTAGACCTCGATCACCTTGCGGTTCGAGGCGATCTCTCTGGGCGTTCCCTCGGCGATCTTCCGACCGTGATCCAGCACCAGGATTCGATCGCACATATTCATAACCGCCTTCATCACATGCTCGATCATGAGGATGGTCATCCCTCCATCGCGGAGCTCTTTTACCAGCCCCATCGCCTGCTCGACCTCTGTGGGAGTCAAGCCCGCCATCATCTCGTCGAGCAAAAGCAGATCGGGTCTGGTCGCCAAGGCCCTGGCCACCTCAAGCCGCTTCTGTCTTGCAAGGGTCAGATCCTTGGCGGGTCCGTAGCGGGCGGCGTACAATCCAACCGCCTCCAGGGCCACTTCGGCCTCCCTCGCCGCCTCCCCGGCACCCACCCGGGTTTGAGATCCGAAAAAAGCACCCAGGATCACGTTTTCCAGAACCGAGAGATTCTGAAAGATCTTGACTGTTTGAAAGGTCCGGGCGATACCCAGCCGGCAGATCTTGTAGGGTTTCAACCCAGTGATATCCCGTCCCTTGAATCGAATGCATCCTGTTTCCAGCGCCAGGGCTGCTGAGATCAAATTGAACAGGGTGGTCTTGCCTGCGCCGTTGGGGCCGATTACCCCGAATACCATCCCCTGCTCTACACCGAAGCTCACATCGGTCACCGCGGCGAGTCCACCAAAGGACTTGCTCACCTTTTCACCTTCAAGTATCTGCACGTTCCCCTCCCGAAATGCGCATCCAGCACTTCCGCATCAACCCAACCAGGCCTTCGGGCAGATAGAGAATGGCGACCACCATGATGATGCCGAAGATCAGCATGTACTGATAGGGAAAGCGGGTGACCAGGAATTCCTCCAGATAGGTGAAAATGGCCGCACCAATGACCGCACCGTAGAGCTGTCCCATGCCACCGAAGATGGCCATCAAAACCGGCATGAAGGAAATCAGAGGGTTGAAGGCGATCTTCGGGTCGATGTAGGTCCATCTCGTGGCCATGATCGCCCCTGCGGCCCCCATGAAAAATGCGCTGACGGAAAAGACGACCACCTTCAGAAGCGTGATGTTGATGCCGGTATGGGCGGCCGCCTCCTCGTTCTCCCCGATGCTTCGCAAGGCCAGCCCGTAGCGGGAGCGGCGCAGAAAATAGGCGGTGATCAGGGCTGTCACCAGGATCGCCAACAAGACATAATACACAGTGGTGTTGCTCACCGTGGGGACCACCCGGCCGGTGGTGCCCGTGACATTGACCTCGTACCACAGCACGAAGTTCAGGAGGAGCTCCACAAGCCCGAAGGTGAACATCACGAAATAGGTGCCCCTAAGCCTGAGGGTAACGGCGCCGGTGATTAACGCAGCGCAGGAACTGGCCAGCCCTCCTCCCAGGATAACCGCGGGCAGGGGTGCGGAGGAGGCCGCCAGGGCGGAGGTGTATACACCCACCCCGAAAAAGGCGGCAGAGGCCAGGGAGATGTAACCCGTCGGTGCGGAAAACATCGTCCAGCTCACCGTGATGATGATGTACATGAAGATACTCGTCAGGAGAATGACCGTATAGTAGGGCAGATAGAGAGGCGCGGTCGCCAGTAGGACCAGAAGCGCCACAAGGGCCCCTGAGAGGACAAGGGGGGTTCTCGTGAAGGGATACATGCCCATTTCTCTATTTCCCCAGGATCCCTTTCGGCTTCACCAGGAGCAGAAGCATGAAAATGACATAATAAGCCACCAAGGACAGCCCGGGCTCTACATAGGTAACAATGCTGCCGACGAGACCCAGTATGAGCCCTCCGACTAAACTGCCCGGGATGCTGCCCAACCCGCCAAGCACGATCACGATGAGGGCGATCATGGTGTATTCCAGCCCCATGGTCGGCTGAATCTTGTAGCACATACTGATGAGTGCCCCGCCCAGGCCGGCCATCAAGGCGCCGAAACCGAAACACAACGCCAGAACAGGATGGATGTTGACCCCCATGAGCTGCGCGGGGACGGGATCCTCGGCCGCGGCCCGGATGGCCTTTCCCAGGTAGGTTCGGGCCAGAAATAGGTAGAAGACTGCACAGATCAGCACGGTGATACCCAGCGTTGTCAATCTATTGGCCGCAAACCGAGCTCCCCCGATATCCACGGGAACAGCGAGGTAGGTAAACCCCTTGATGCCGGCACCCCAAATCAGTATGGCCACGTTTTGAAGGATAAACAGCAGGCCGAAACAGGCCAGCATGGAATTGCCCTCGAAGGCGCCGGGGGTGGCCGAGCGCCTTCGCAATCGGGCAAACAGGGTCCTGTAGAGCAAAAATCCGATCACAAATATTGCGGGGCCGGAGATGGCCAGGCAGAGGACCGGGTTGATGCCGAAGACGGTGTACAGAGACCAGGTCATAAATGCGCCGAGCATGATGAACTCACCGTGTGCGATATTCAGCACCCGCGCCACCCCGTATTGTAGGCTGAGTCCAACAGCCACCAAGGCGTAGATGCCGCCCAGCAGTAAACCGGCAATCCCGATGTCGAGGACGGTCACAATCATGATGAAGGCTTCCCCCGCTCTACGGACCGCAGACTATCCCCCTATTTTTTCGGCCAGGGCGGCTTAGGATACAGTGGAGGGGCGGTGCGTTTTTCCCCTACGTCCACCACCTCGAAGACTCCGCTCTGCCATTGACCCCACTCCCCTGGGTGATTCACGAAGTAGCGGTCCTCGTCGTACCAGTACGGCCCCAGGGCCGTATCAAAGGTCTCCGTGGCCATGATATCCCGGATCTTCTTCTGGTCCAGGGTGCCCGCTTTCTCGATGGCCTTCTGGAAATGCTGCAATGAGGACCAGTAGTACAAACCGCCCCAGTAGTCGGGCTCGACGCCGAATTTGGCCACGTGCTTTTCTACCAGTTCCTTGGCGCCGGGGGATGTCTTGGCGTTCCAG
>JBKHIW010000342.1:0-2911 GCA_046538465.1 Desulfobacteraceae bacterium
GGCCAGGAAGTGATTTTTCCGCTGAAGGTTTTGCCGTTGCCAGCCCTGTGGCTCGAGGCTATAATCCGTGGCATCCAGGAAAGAAACCGAATCAGGGGCAGGGCTTCTCGGGTGCGCGTGCATCTTTTCCCCCGGGCGGCTTCCGGTAACCTAGAGTAGGAAAGACCGGCATTGGGGAAAAAAACGGCATTTCGGGAAGCCCTTTTTTGCTGTCTTTCAGCCGAGGATCAGGCGTCCGGGAGGGGGAAGGACGTCCTTTTTCGTCTTCTTATCCTGAAGTAGTGCGTGTACCCCGCCTTGCGGGCCAGGTCCAGGGCGGCGTCGAAGCCGGCGCCGACTTCCGAGGGTCTGTGCGCGTCCGAGCCGAAGCAGACCGGGATCCCCCTCTCCGCGGCCAGTGCCAGGAGCGAGAGCGACGGATAAATTTCTCCCACCGGTTTTCTGAGCCCCGAGGTGTTGATCTCCAGGCCCATTCCGGTCTTGGCCACCCGGTCCAGGGCCTTGGCCGCCATGCTCGTCAGCTTGTCCTCCTGGGGGCGGTAATTGAACTTCTTGAGAAGATCAAGGTGGCCTACCACATCAAAGAGACCGGTGTCTGCCAGCTTCCCAACCAGCTCGAAGTAGGCCTCCCAGGTTCGGTAGACATCCACACTGTCCCATAGATGCCGGTCTTCGGGGTTGTCAAAGCCCCACCCGGCGATATAGTGGACCGAGCCTATGACCAGATCGAAGCCTTGAGCGGGCAGCCATTCCTCCAAGAAGTCCTCGCATCCCGGGTAGTAATCGGCCTCTATCCCGAACAGGACCTCGGGCCCCGGCCTTCCCTGGAGCTGCTCTATGTCCCGACGGTAGGTCGGGAATTGATCCATGGTCATCCGGTGGGCAGGGTCGTAACCGTCCGGGTACGGGCAGTGGTCGGTAAAGCAGATCTCCGGGACCCCCATTCTGACGGCTGCCTCAAAATATAAGGCCGGCGTCCCGGATGCGTGCTTGCAAAGGGGCGTGTGAAGGTGGTAGTCGGGTATTTCGAGGTCGGAATCCATTTCTCCTCCCGGGCTCCTTGTCTGCGGCGGTCTGGAAGTATAGGTCCGGCCGGCGCCCCTGTCAATCTCGGCCTTTATCGCTTTCCCGCCGGTTCGTATCCTGGTATAAGGGCGCCCTGGATCGGCTGTAGGGGGGGTGGACTGCCTCGACGGATCGAGGCGGGTAGTCAATGGAGCGGAGCGGAAACATAGGCGCATACGCCGCCCTTACCGGGGCCATGGTCTTCTGGGGGGTCTCGTTCGTGGCCACCAAAGTGGCCCTGGACTCTTTTCCCACATTCACCCTGATCTTCATCCGATTCGGTCTGGCCGGATGCCTCTTCCTGGGAAGGGCGCTGGCCAAGGGGATGCCCGCGTTCACCCGGAGGGACCACCTCAAGCTCTTTGTAATGGCCCTGTTCGAGCCCGGCCTATACTTCGTGTTCGAGACCTTGGGTCTGCAGTACACCACCGCTCCCAAGGCCGCCCTTTTGATCGCCGCGGTCCCGGTGACCGTGCTGATATTCGCCAGGGTGCTGATAGGCGAGCGGATCAGCCTCGCTTCCCTGGCCGGGATCCTGTTCTCCCTGGCAGGTATTGCGGTCTTGATCATAGGGGATCCCTCGTTTCAATGGGAATTAGGGGGACGCCTTTTGGGCGACGCCCTCATAATGGGGGCCGTTGTGACAGCGTCCCTTTACATGGTATACGCCCGGGACCTCGGGCGCCTCTATTCCGCATGGGATATCACCACCTTCCAGGTCTTTTACGGCGCGCTCTTTTATGCGCCTATGTTCGTGAAGGAAAGCCTTACCCTGAACTGGGCGCAGATCAGCGGCCTTTCTTTCCTGGCCGTGGGTTATCTTACGGTCTTTGCCACCGTAATCGCTTTTTTATGCTATAATTTCGGCCTGACGCGCATCCCGGCCTCCAGGGCCTCGGTATTCATTAACGGCATACCGGTGGTCACCGCTCTTACGGCCTGGGTGGTCCTGGGAGAGCGGTTGACCCTGCTCCAGGCGGCCGGGGGGGGCATGGTGCTTTTCGGGGTGTGGATAACCAATGCCCTGGGAGGTTCGGAGGGCGAAGCGCATGAAGTTTGACGTGATAATCATAGGAGCCGGTCCTGCAGGGATCTTTGCCGCCCTGGAGCTCGCCCGCCTCGGTGTGGACCGGGTGCTTATCCTGGAGCAGGGAAAGGAGCTCAAGGCAAGGAGGAGGTCGGAGCCGGGAGATGTACTGAGCGGCTGGGGAGGGGCAGGGGCCTTCAGCGACGGCAAGCTCACCCTTTCACCGGAGGTGGGCGGGTTCCTGGGGGAAATACTCGATCCTGAGGCCCTGCATCGGGCCCTGGAGACCGCTGACGAGCTCTATGTGGCCCACGGCGCCCCTGGTGACGTATTCGGGGAGTCGTCCCCGGCCCTGGAGGACCTTGCGAACAGGGCGAGGCTGGCCGATCTGAAGCTCATCCCGTCACGCATCCGGCACATAGGGACCGAGAACTGCCCCGAGGTCCTGGAGGGCTTCAGGAAGAGCGTTTCGGACCGGGTGGAGGTCCGGACCGGTACCCGTGTGGAGAGCATCCTGACCGGAGGCGGGCGTGCGGCAGGGGTCAGACTGGCCTCGGGGGAGGTCTTGGAGGCCGAATTCGTAATAGCCGCTCCCGGGAGGATAGGGGCCTCCTGGATGAAGCAGCAGGCCGAGGCCGTGGGGCTCGATACCCGGGCCAGCCCTGTGGACATCGGGGTGCGGGTGGAGCTCCCCGCGGCGGTCCTGAAGGAGCTCACCGATCTCACCTATGAATTCAAGGTGGTCTATTACAGCAGGACCTTTGACGACAGGGTCCGGACGTTCTGCATGAATCCTTACGGCGAGGTGGTGACCGAAAG
>JBKHIW010000343.1:0-2900 GCA_046538465.1 Desulfobacteraceae bacterium
GCTGTGGGAAAGCGCGCCTCCGCCGTCGCCGGGGTCATGGACGACCTCAGGAAAAACGGCGCCTTGAATTACAGCATTGTGCTGATGGCCACGGAAGAGGATCCGCCCGGCCTGCAGTTTCTCACCCCGTATGCAGCCGCCTCATTGGGAGAACACTTCATGGAGAAAGGCCGGGACGCCCTCGTAGTGCTGGACGATCTGACCCGGCACGCCCGTGCCTACCGGGAGCTTTCCCTCCTGCTCCGCCGCCCTCCCGGCAGGGAGGCCTACCCGGGAGACATCTTTTACATCCATTCCCGGCTCTTGGAGCGCTTCACCCACCTGCGTGAAGAAAAAGGCGGCGGATCCCTCACCGCCCTTCCTATTGTGGAAACCGAGGCCCAGAATATCTCCGCATACATCCCCACGAACCTGATCTCCATCACGGACGGTCAGATCTACGTCTCTCCCGAACTTTTCCGGAAGGGAGTGCTGCCGGCGGTGGACGTGGGGAAATCGGTTTCCCGGGTGGGGGGGAAGACCCAGTTGAAGGCTTACCGCGCCGTGGCGGGGGAGTTGAGGCTTGCCTATTCCCAATTCGAGGAACTGGAGTCTTTTGCCCGGTTCGGCACGCAGCTGGACGAGGACACCCGGAAAACCTTGGAGCGCGGCCGAAGGGTGCGCGAGATCCTCAAGCAGCAACAGTATAAGCCTCTGACGGTGTCGGAACAGATCGCGGCCCTGGTCGCCGTCAAGGAGGGGGTTTTCGACCAGATTCCCGAGGAAGAAGTAGCAGAGGCGGAAGAGCGCGTCAGAAGGGCCGTGACCGAGAACCTGGGAGAGCTTTGCGAGCGTATGTCCAAGGGCGAAGGGCTGGAAGAGGAAGACCTGGCCTCCATTGCTCGAACGGCTGAAGAGGCCTTGGGGATAGAGGAAGAAAAAGACGATGGAGACGGTTGAGAGCCTCAAGCGAAGGATCGAAAGCACAGAGGACCTGCAGTCCGTGGTTAAGACCATGAAGGCCCTGGCCGCGGTGAAGATCCGGCAGTTCGAACGGGCGGTCGAGTCTCTGGAGGACTATTACAGGACTGTGGAAATGGGACTTCGGGCGGTGTTTCAGGGCGGCCGCACAGGTCAGGTATTCACACGCAAAGGAACCGGGCAAATGACGGGGGCCGTGGTGTTCGGTTCGGATCAGGGTATGTGCGGCCAATTGAACGATCAGGTAGTGGGCCACACCTTGAATCACCTGGACGATCTCCAGGCCCGCCCGGAGAAACGGATCCTGCTCCCCGTGGGAGAGCGGGTCAGGGCTCGCCTGGAGGAACAGGGCCAGCCTCTCGAAGCCGCCATGGCGGTGCCGGGCGGCGTATCCGGTATTGCTCCCAGGGTGAGGGATCTTCTGCTGAAAATCCTATCCTGGCAGGAGGAGCAAGGAGTGGATCGGGTCCTGCTGTTCCACAGCGAACCTGTCTCCGGCGCATCCTACCGCCCGCGCACCATAAGCCTTCTACCTCTCGACCAGGTGTGGCTCGCCGGCCTCCGTAAGAGCCCCTGGCCTACCCGCGCCCTGCCCTTTTTCCGGGGAGACCCCCAAGCACTGTTCTCCGGACTGGTTCGCGAGTACCTCTTTGTGGCCCTTTTCCGAGGTTTTGCGCAGTCTCTGGCCAGCGAAAACGCAAGCCGGCTTGCCTCCATGCAGGGGGCCGAAAAAAACATCGAGGAGCGGCTAACAGACCTGCAGAACCGATTTCACCAGCAGCGGCAGATGTCCATCACAGAGGAACTCCTTGACATCGTGGCCGGGTTCGAGGCGCTGAATCAAGGTGACTGAGAGCGGAGACCACTCGCTATTGTGCCGTGTATCCGCCGTCAATAATAAGTTCACTGCCGGTCATGAATTTTGACTCGGAAGAGGCCAGATACAGGGCCCCGTAAGCAATGTCCATAGGTTCGCCCACATGCCCGATGGGATGGAGGGCGTCCAGCCTGCTTCTGAATTCTTCCAACCCTTCTCCTGACTCCCTGCTCAGGTCTTCCACCAGGGGAGTCCATATGTAACCTGGATGAATGGAATTCACCCTGATCTTGTCCGGGGCGTAAAGCAGGGCGTCGGTCTTGGTCATCATGCGGACTGCGCCTTTGGAGGCGTGGTAAGGCGGAAGATCCGGTGCGCCTATAATTCCATAAATGGATGAAAGATTGATGATACTCCCGCCTTTCCCCTGCTTCATATAAGGTATGGCGTGCTTGGTGCATAGAAACACACCGGTTACATTGATGTCCATCAATCGCTGCCATTCTTCCAGGTCAATTTCATGGGTCGGTTTGTCAGGCCCGGATATTCCCGCGTTGTTGACCAGGACCTGGATGCCTCCAAACCTCTCGTCGACCTGAGCCATCACCTCTTTCACCTGATTTTCCTGACTCGTATCCAGGTGAAAGAACTCCGCCTCTCCGCCACTGTCTTTTATGGCGTTTGTCACCTGGCGGCCTTCATCATCCAGGATGTCAGTCACAGAGGTCTTTGCCCCGTGCTCGGCAAAGAGCTCGCAAATGGCCTTGCCTATGCCCCTGGCACCGCCTGTAACCACCGCCGTACAGCCTTTCAGCCTCTTCATTTTGTCCTCTTTTTTGAGATTCCTGTTGGCGCTTTATATTCTCCTTGGAATCTCAATAGCGATTCGGCGTGGCGAAGTAAATGGGTGCAATCAAGTATTTGGATAACAATCAGCATACCCGGCGAGAGGCGCGTTTCATAGCGCATCCTCGATCAAACACCTGGTATGTTCAGTGAAGAAGGCCCCTGGCTGGGGCCCTATCTTCCTGCCGGGGATTTGGAGGAACGCGAGGGAAATGAGAGCGCTTGACGGCTTCGCAAAAACCCGCTCAGCCGCCGCTGGGAACGTTGTAACCCCTTG
>JBKHIW010000020.1:0-13737 GCA_046538465.1 Desulfobacteraceae bacterium
TCGGTCTCGGGGCGGGCGATTTTCGATCCGATTAGAAAAAGCTTGGACGTATCCGAGCTCAGGGCCCGGGCCTCTCGGATCATGATCAGAGGGCTGGAGGATTCCCTTCCTGAAGAGACGGGTGCGGACATCAACTGGCGGGGGCGCATCGATCTCGGCGGAAAGCCTGGGGCTGAAGGGCCTCTGGAGCTCATGCTGCTGGCAGGCGAGGAAAAAATCTCAGGCCGAGGGATCCTGCGCACCTCCTGGGGCCGGCAGGCTGAAATCTCTCTTTCCTCCATAGAGAGCCGGGTTTATCCGTCGAGGTGGATTCGGTTTTTCCCTCAGCCCTGGCAGGAGGCGATCCAACCTGTCCACTTCAGCGGACCCGTATCCATAGCCGGCGGGATCCGCGCCGCGCAGGCCAAGGGAGGTCTTGAGCTCCGTCCGGACCTCCGGCTGGAGCTTAACGAAAACCCGGCCGGCTTTCGCCGGGGACAGACGGCTGCTGAGGCCTTGCTCACCGGGGCCATGACCCTCAATGGGACCTGGCCGAACCCGGACGTTTCTTTGGATCTCGGGGTCCAAGGGCTGAAGGCGGCTTCACAAGGACTCCAAATATCGCCCTCCGAACTCGTCCTGGAGCTGGATGGCTCTATCCGGGAGCTCAGGCTGACCAGGCTGGGGCTTCATGTCCCCGCAATCTCGATAAAAGAGACAGGGAGCCGGCTGCCTGTGGAAGACGTGGAGGCGACCGCCGAGGAGGGCACTATCCGTCCGGGTGAGCTATCCATACACTTGCCTGAAATCACTTTGAAAACCGCTGAACTCGGTCCTTTCCTCATGGGGGTCGAGGCCCGGCCCGGACTCGTGAGAGCAGATGTTCGAGGTCGAGGGACCGGCCTTGTCTCCTTTCTCTCCGGCGAAGGGTCCCCCTTGGCCGGCTGGGGGGCGGATGCCGTGGACAGGATCCGGGCGGAGGCCCGCTTGAACAAAGATGGCCTCTGGGATCTATCAGCCGAGCTCGGGCTGGAAGACGCCTCCTTTGAGAATCCCGGGCTTGATGCCTTCGGAGAGGCCCTTTTCTTTTCCGCCGAGCTCAGCGGAAGCCTCGATCCGGATTCATTGGATTGGTCCTGCAGGGCGGATGCTACGCTGAATGAGGGTGAGGTCCTCCTGGGCAAATTCTACGCCGATCTTGGGAAAAATTCGTTCAGGGCAAGCCTGGCCTGTTCCGGTCGGGCGCCGGCCTTCCGGACGCTGGCGGTGGAGTCCCTGGGCCTAGGCCTGGAAGGGATCATATCGGCAAAGGCCTCAGGCCTAATCAAGGATCTCGGCGGAGGGCCCGCAGCCGAGTTTTGGGTGGAAGCACCCCCCCTGGATCCGGCCCCTGCTTTCAGGATGTTTGCGGCCGAGCCCCTGCGAATGGATCTGCCTTTCCTTGATCGGATCAACGTCCAGGGCCAAATCTCCTCCGAGGCCCGGGCCTCTTTCTCGCCGGACGGCCTGGATGTGGAAGGCCGGGTGGAAATCCTGCGGGCCGGGATCCGCTCGGATGAGCCGTCGATAGGCCTAAACGGGCTGGACCTCTCCCTGCCCTTCATATACCGAAGCAACGGCAGAGGACGGGCTACGGACCCTGCGCCCACCGGAAGCCTCTCTGTAGAGGCTTTGGAGATCCCCCCGCTCCCTGTCCAAGGGGTTTCACTCCCCATTGAAGCCGAAGCCAACCGCCTCCTTGTACCTCACCAGGCTGAAGTACTCATACCGGGCGGGGTGGTCCGGCTGGGTCCCTGGGACTTCGAACTCCGACCCGGCCGAGGCCTCCTTGCCGAAACTTCCTTGAGTTTGGATGAAATGGAACTCCGACCTCTGCTATCACGCATTTGGCCCGGCTCTCCCCAAGGGGTCGTGACAGGGGCGCTCGACCCGGTGACGTACCGGGAAGGCGTCCTCAGCACAGGGGGTGGTCTGGAGGCCGCGGCCTTCGGGGGAAGAATCATGATCTCGGATATATCCGCATCCGGCGTTTTTTCCAGGACCCCGTCCCTGCACCTGGACGCGCGCTGGGAGGACCTCGACCTGGAGCAGATCACATCAGGGACCTCGTTCGGCCTGGTTCGCGGTGTACTGACAGGCTGGGTCCGGGATCTGGAATTCGCCTACGGCCAACCCCAGAAGTTTGAGCTTTTCCTGGAGACTATCCCTGTCAAGGGCGTGGACCAGAGAATCAGTGTAAAGGCGGTGGACAACATATCCAAGATAGGAGGCGGGGGCAGCCCCTTCGCAGGGATGGCTGGAATTTTTGCTTCGCTTTTCAAGGAGTTTCCCTACGAGAAAATAGGCATACGGGCCTCGCTCGAAAATGATGTCTTCAAGATAAACGGCACCATAAAAGAAGACGGCAAGGAGTTCCTGGTAAAAAGGGGTGGCCTTTCAGGGGTGAATGTAGTAAATCAAAACCCGGACAACCGCATCAGCTTCAAGGATATGGTAAAACGTATACAGCGGGTGACCGACTCCTCCCAGGGCGGGCCGGTCATACAGTAGGTCCCCGGCAGGGGGTGGGCCTTTATTCGAACGGAGGATCCAATGAAATCTTTCTCCAGGTCGCTTTTTATTGGGACGTTGCTGCTCATCTCCGCGGTTTTCGCCTGTGTCACCATAAACATCTACTTTCCCGCCGAAAAGGTGGAGGCCGCGGCCGAGGAAATAGTCGACGACATCCGGGGAAGGGAAACCCGGGGTACGGAGCCGGGTGATAATGGAGATCAGGGCTCCCTGACCAAGCGGGTGAGGCTCTGCCTGGCACCCTCTGTAGCCCACGCCGAGGAGGCCACCGAGGTCTCCAACCCCACCATTCGCGCCCTCAAGGAGCGGATGAAATCCCGCTATCGACAGATGAAGCCATACTACGACAAGGGCCTCCTCAAAGAGGGTAAAGACGGCTTTGTCGCCATAAAGGGCTACGGAGATCTGGGGCTCAAGGAAAAGCGTGATCTCAACGCCCTGGTGGAGGCGGAGAACAAAGACCGCAAAGCCCTTTACCAGGAGGTGGCCAGGGCCTTGAAGATCGATCCCTCCCAGGTTGACAAGGTGGCTGAGACCTTTGCCAAGGAGTGGCGTAAGTGACCCGGGGAGGAAGCCGCGCCCGGACATGGAACTCATAGACCTGGAGACCCACACAAGGTACATCAGGGGCATCGCAGAGATCACCCGAGCCGTATCCTCGGGAAGACCCTTGGAAGAGATCCTCAACCAGGTGGTGTCTGTAACCGCCCGGGTAATGGGTTTCGAGATCTGCTCCATCTGGCTGATCGACGACAGTGTCACGCCCAAGCGGATCAGGCTGAGGGCCACACAGGCCCTGGACCCGGAATACTCAGCCCCCAGGTCCATGGGGCGAGTTGAGGGGGTGGCCGGCTTTGTGGCCACCCATAATCAGACACTGCGCATACCGGACGTCCTCAAGGAGCCTCGCTTCAAAAACAAGGCCATGGCCCGAAGGCTGGGCCTGGTCTCCCTCCTGAGCGTCCCGCTTCAGGCGGGGGAAGACGCGGTCATAGGCGTGCTCAACGGATTCACCTCAGAGGGCCGGGAGTTCACCGACGTTGAAGTCCACCAGGCAAGAGCGGTCGCTGATCTCACCGCTCTGGCCATACGCAGCGCATCACTGGCCTACCGCCACCGCGAACTGGAAGAGGAGCTGGAGACCCGCAAGGCCGTGGAGAGGGCCAAGGAAATCCTTTTGCGGCGGGGCGTCCCCGGCGACCAGGCCTACCGCTGGCTGCAAAAGCGAAGCATGGACAGCCGAAAGTCCATGCGGCAGATAGCAGAGGCCCTCATCCTCTCGGACGAATTGACGGCTTCGCAAAATCCCGCTCAGCCGCCGCAGGGAACAAAGTAACCCCTTGAAACTACAAGGGCGGATAACCAGGTCAAGGGCTTGTTCCAACTCCGTCAAGAATTCTAATGCAAAAGGGGATTGACAAAGCCCCTCAGCAGGGCTAAAAAACCCGGACTGATTTCACTGCCGGTGAAGCCGGCACAACGGCGTGCCGGTTTAAGCTCAAAGACAAAGGCGTCTTTTCCCCTTAAGGGGGAGGCGCCTTTTTTTGTCCAAACTTATATCTTATGGGAGGTACCGTGTGATGAATCTTCAGCGACCCAACTCCAACGACGCCCTGGAGACAAAAAACCGCTCCAGGGATGTAGCCCCCCAGTCCGGCCTTTGCAGCCGCTGTATAGACGGGTGCAAGGGCAACTGCGACATGTTCCGGGCCACTTTCCGCGGCCGGGAGCTTCTCTACCCGACGCCGTTCGGGACTGTGACCGCGGGCGCGGACAAGGATTACCCTGTGGACTATTCCCATCTCAACATCATGGGATACGCCCTGGGGGCAAAGGGGGTGCCCGAAGACCCGGACCAGGCCACTTTCCCCGCCGTGGATACAGAGACGCGGTTCGGATCGGGGGAAGGGGTCAGGATGAAGGTCCCCATATTCACCGGGGCCCTGGGAAGCACGGATATCGCCAGGAAAAATTGGGAGCACTTTGCAATAGGAGCGGCCATCAGCGGCATCAGCCTGGTCTGTGGGGAAAACGTCTGCGGCATAGATCCGGCGCTGGAGCTGGACTCAGGCGGCAAGATCACCAAGAGCCCGGAGATGGACCGCCGGGTCAGGGAGTACCGCCGCTACCATGAAGGCTACGGAGACATACTGGTACAGCTCAACGTGGAGGACACCCGCATGGGAGTGGCCGAGTACGTCATAGACAAGCTGGGCGTGGAGACCATAGAGCTCAAGTGGGGCCAGGGGGCAAAGTGCATAGGCGGGGAAATCAAGGTAAACAGCCTGGAGAGGGCCCTGGAGCTGAAGCGCCGAGGCTATATCGTCACCCCTGACCCGGAGGTCCCTGCATACCAGGCGGCATTCAAGGCCGGGCCGTTGAAGCAGTTTGAACGCCACTCCAGGCTGGGGTTCATAAACCAGGAGGGATTCATGAAGGAGGTGGAGCGGCTCCGCTCATTGGGCGCCAAGAGGGTGACCTTGAAGACCGGTGCATACCCGATGCGGGAGTTGGCCATGGCCATAAGGTGGTCCAGCGACGCCAAGATCGACCTCCTCACTATTGACGGCGCACCCGGAGGGACCGGGATGAGCCCTTGGAGGATGATGAGCGAGTGGGGGATTCCTTCCATCTATCTCCACTCCATGGCCTATGAGCTCTGCAAGAGACTGGAGGACAAGGGCCGATGGGTCCCGGATATCGCATTCGCGGGCGGATTCTCCTCGGAAGACCATGTGTTCAAGGCGCTTGCCTTGGGTTCTCCGTATTGCAAGGCGGTATGCATGGGGCGCGCCCTGATGATACCGGGCATGGTAGGCAAGAATACCGAACGCTGGCTCCGCGGTGAGGACGGGGGGCTGCCCAGCACAGTGGCGCGCTTTGGCGAGACCAAGGAGGAGATCTTCATGGACTACGAAGTCCTCAAAGAGAAATACGGCAAAGAGGCCGACAAGATGCCCCTGGGAGCGGTAGGCATCTACAGCGCCACGGACAAGCTGAAGGTAGGCCTTCAGCAGCTGATGGCAGGCTCCCGGAACTGGAAGACGGAGTTTATCAGCCGCAAGGACCTGGTCTCCCTGACAGAGGAGTGCGCCAAGGTAACCGGAATTCCTTATGTCATGGAGGCCTACCGTGAAGACGCACTGGCTGTGATCGATGCCTGATTCATACCGCCGGGGCTCAAGGCCTCGGCGGTATTATTGACAATGATATCTGAGCGGCGTAAACTAAGTAATTTTATCCTGCTCAACCCCTTCACATATACAAGAGCGAACCAGGGTCAAGTCAGTCCAATGAGTTTGATGAGCTCCATGAGCACCAAGGAAAAGTCTTCCTCCAACCCACCCAAAGGGGGTGAACGGCCCTCCAAGGACTTTTATCCCAATTTCAAGGTGTTTCATGAGCTGATGTCAATCAAGGTCAAGGACATCCTCCTGGTCTCCAGCCCCTATGACGCCTACATCCTGGAGGAGGACGGAAGCCTGGCCTCCCGGATTATAAACGAATACAGCGGCCTCAACCTCAGCCAGCCGCCCAGGGTGAAGCGGGTATCATCGGCCCGGGACGCATTGGGCCTTCTTGATAGAAAACGCTTCGACATGGTCATCACCATGCCCCACGTAGGCGAGATGGACGCCTTCAGTTTCGGGATCGAAGCAAAAAAGAAAAAGCCGTACCTCCCGGTGATCCTTCTCACCCACAGCTTGAGGGGGGTATACCCCCCGCCCGAGAACGCAGACCCCAGCGGCATCGACAAGATATTCGTGTGGACCGGTAACTCGGATCTCCTTCTGGCGTTGGTCAAGAACGCCGAAGACGACCTCAACGTGGATCACGACACCCGGCGCGCAAAGGTGCGGGTCCTGATCCTGGTGGAGGATTCCCCTGTCTACTATTCCACCTTCCTGCCCCTGATCTACAAGGAGGTGGTAAAACAGACCCAGGCGGTCCTGGAGAGCGGCCTCAACGAAGAGCACCGACTGCTGACCATGAGGGCCAGGCCCAAAATCCTCCATGCGGAGAACTACGAGGAGGCCCTGGATCTATGCAGGAAGTTCAAACCATACCTCTTCGGCATAATATCCGATGTGCGAATACCCAGGGAGGGCCGTTTGGATTCCCAGGCCGGGTTCAGGCTGCTCCAAGAGATGAGAAGGGAGATCCCCGACCTCCCCCTGCTCATGCTGAGCTCCGAGCCTACCAACGTGGACAAAGCCGGGCAGATCCCGGCGGTCTTCCTGGACAAGAGCTCCCCCAATCTCCTTGCCGAGCTCCACGACTTCTTCCTCACCCATCTCGGCTTTGGAGATTTCGTATTCCGGCTCCCTGACGAGACCGAGATCGACCGCGCCTCCGACCTAAGGGCCTTGGAGCTCAAGATCCGAGGCATTCCAGAAGAGTCCATTTGGTACCATGCAAGGAGGAACCACTTTTCCAATTGGATAATGGGGCGCTCCGAGATCACCCTGGCCTCCAGGTTCAGGGAGGTCAAGGCCGAGGACTTCGAGAGCACAGAGGAGCTCAGGGAGTACCTGATAAGCAACATCCACGCGCTGAGGAAGCTCCGCCAGAAGGGCGTGGTGGCCCAATTCAAAGGGGCCACCTATGACGTAGACATCATGGACTTTGTGAAGATCGGCCATGGGTCGCTGGGCGGCAAGGCCAGGGGGCTGGCCTTTATGAGCACCATGCTCCAGGAGCATGAAGAGATCCACGAGAAGTTCCCGGATGTGGCCATCCAGATACCCAAGACCCTGGTGATCACTACGGAGGGGTTCGAGTCTTTCGTTGAGCAAAACCAGCTCCACTATCTGAGCAAAAACGGCTTTCAGGACGCCGAGGTCGCGGCGCGATTCCTGGAGGCCGAAATGCCCGAGTGGCTGACCCGAGAGCTGGCCGACTTTCTAAACCACGTGGACTTCCCCTTGTCCGTGCGCTCCTCCAGTCTTTTGGAAGACGCCCAGTTCCAGCCCTATGCCGGGCTCTACCACACATACATGATCCCCAACAACCACCCGAATCCGGCGGTGAGGCTGAGGCACCTGATCACGGCCGTAAAGCTGGTATATGCGTCCACGTTTTACGAGGCCCCCAAGGCGTTTTCAAGGAACACGCTGAACCAGCCCCATGAAGAGGCCATGGCCGTCATTGTGCAGCAGCTAGCAGGAGACGCCTACGGCGACTTCTTCTATCCTGCATTGGCAGGCGTGGCCCAATCGCACAACTACTATCCGTTCTCCAGGATGCGCCCGGAGGACGGAATAGCCAACATCGCCCTGGGCATGGGAAAGACCGTGGTGGACGGGGAGCGGTCATTGAGATTTTCCCCGGCCCATCCCAACATACTCCCTCAATTGTCCACTGTAGAGGACATGCTTCGCAACAGCCAGCGATACTTCTACGCCCTTCGACTGAGCGGATACCCTGAGGACCCTGGGCGCTTCAAAGACTCCAACCTGGTGAAGCGCGAGCTTGATGAGGCCGAAGAAGAATTCCCGGTCAAGAATCTCGCAGCCACCTACATCCCGCAGGAAAACCGTATAAGGGACACCGGCTACATGTCCGGGCCGAAGGTCCTGACCTTCGCCCAGGTGCTCAAGCACAGGAGCTTTCCCCTTCCCGGGATCCTGGCCGAGCTGCTGCAGTTGTCCAGGAGAGGCATGGGATGCCCGGTGGAGATAGAGTTCTCGGTAAGCCTGGGCCAAGAAGGCGCGCCCAAAGCGGAGTTTTACTTCCTGCAAATGCGGCCGATGGCCGCGGAGCTCGAACGGCTGGACGTCCAAGTAAAGGAAGAGGACATCAAGAGGGCCTTCTGCCGCTCGGATCATGCAATGGGAAACGGCCGCAGCCGCAGGATCTGTGATATCGTCTATGTCAAACCCGAGGTCTTCCAGGTGGAGGCCACCCCAAGGATGGCCGAAGAGGTGAGCCTGCTCAACGGGCGTTTGGTCAAGGAAAAGCGGTCATATCTCCTGATGGGCCCCGGCCGCTGGGGGACCGCGGATCGCTGGCTGGGCATCCCGGTGCAGTGGAATCATATTTCCGGCGTAGGGGCCATGATCGAGCTTAGAAACGACAAGCTCAAGGTAGACGCCTCGCAGGGCTCACACTTCTTTCAGAACATCACCTCCCTGGGCATCCCTTATATAACCGTGGAAGAGAACTCGGGCTCCAACGACCGCATAGATTGGCAATGGCTGGAGTCCCGGCCCGCCTACCAGGAAACGGACTTCCTGCGCCATATACGGCTGGAAGAACCCCTCACTATAAAGATCGACGGCCGCACCTCCCAGTGCGTGATCATGCCCCCGGAGGTGGAAACCTGAACCTGAAGAAGAGATCAATCCATTTCAGCTAGGAGGTTTTGAATGTCAGATACACTAAAGTGGATAAAGGTTAGGGACCCGCATGAGAGAGAGTTCCACCAGGCGGTTCAGGAGGTGCTGGAATCAGTTCAGCCGGTCTTGGAACGCAACCCGGAGTATCGGCGAAAGGCCGTGCTGGAAAGGATCACCGAGCCCGAAAGGGTGGTCATGTTCCAGGTGCCTTGGACGGACGACCAGGGTCAAGTACATGTAAACAGAGGCTATAGGATTCAGATGAACAGCGCCCTCGGCCCCTATAAAGGCGGGCTGCGCTTTCATCCGTCGGTGAACCTGAGCATACTCAAGTTCCTGGCCTTTGAACAGGTCTTCAAGAATGCCCTTACCACTTTGAACCTGGGCGGGGGCAAGGGAGGCTCTGACTTCGATCCCAAGGGAAAATCCGACGACGAGGTGATGCGCTTCTGCCAGTCCTTCATGACAGGGCTTTTTCGTCACATAGGCCCGGACACCGACGTCCCCGCCGGCGACATAGGGGTGGGGGCGAGGGAGATCGGGTTTCTTTTTGGGATGTACAAGAGGATCATGAACGAGTTCACCGGGGTCCTCACCGGCAAGGGGCTCGGCTGGGGCGGAAGCCTCATCCGCCCGGAGGCCACCGGCTACGGCTGCGTATACTTCGCCCAGGAAATGCTTGGGACTCGGAATCAGACCCTGGAGGGCAAGGTCTGCCTGGTAAGCGGATCAGGCAACGTGGCCCAGTACACGGTGGAAAAGCTCATAGAGATGGGGGCCAAGGTGGTCACTCTGTCCGACTCGTCCGGGTACATCTACGACGAGGAGGGCATAGACAAAGGCAAGCTGGACTTTGTGAAGCGGCTGAAGAACATCAGGAGGGGCCGAATCAGCGAGTACGTGGAAAAGTACTCTGAGACGGTTTACACCGAAGCTGACTCCACCCTGGAGCATAACCCCCTCTGGGCCCACAAGGCGGACTGCGCCTTTCCCTGTGCCACCGAGTATGAGATAAACGCAAAAGACGCGGAGAACCTATTGTCCGGCGGGGTGAATCTTGTCTGCGAAGGGGCGAATATGCCCTCCACCCCGGAAGCCGTTGATATATTTTTGGACAGAAAGATCCTGTATGGACCGGGCAAAGCGGCCAACGCCGGAGGGGTGGCGGTATCAGGCCTGGAGATGACCCAGAACAGCATGCGCCTTAGCTGGCCTCGTGAAGAAGTGGACAAGCGGTTGAAAGAGATCATGAAGGGAATCCACCGCACCTGCATCAATGCGGCGGAAGAATACGGGGCCCCAGGGGACTACGTGGTCGGAGCCAACATAGCTGGATTCGTAACCGTGGTGAACGCAATGCTGGACCAGGGTCTGGTATAGCCGATCAGCCCGCCAAGCAGGGCTTGCGGGCCGCGGCAGTCTCGTCCAGGCGTCTCAGCTTGGTCTTGGATGGGGCGGATCTCAACTTGTCCGGTTCTTTCTCCGCCTCCCGGGCGATAGCGCGCATGGCATCCACAAAGAGATCGATTTCGTCCTTGGATTCCGTCTCAGTGGGCTCCACCATGAGCGCGCCGTTTACCACCAGGGGAAAGTAAATGGTAGGTGGATGAAATCCGTAGTCCATGAGCCGCTTGGCTATATCCAGGGTCGTCACCCTGCCCTGTTGTCTCTGGTTGCGGTCGGTGAAAACGCATTCATGCATACAAGGCCGGTCATAAGGGAGGTGGTAGAGGTCCTTCAGGCCTTCCTTGATATAGTTTGCGTTGAGTACGGCCAACCTGCTGGCCACGGCCAGACCCTCGGCGCCCATGCTCATGATGTAGGCGTAGGCCTTGATCATCACCCCGAAGTTTCCGTAGAAGGCGTGGAGCCGGCCCACCGACCGGGGATGGTCGTATGAGAGGGAGTATCGGTCTCCCTGCCTTACCACCCTGGGGACCGGAAGAAAGGGCTCCAAGGTCTGGTTTACGCAGACCGGCCCGGATCCCGGGCCGCCCCCTCCGTGCGGGGTGGAAAAGGTCTTGTGGAGATTGAGGTGGAGCACGTCCACCCCCATGGCGGCCGCATCCACCACACCCATTACCGCATTCATGTTCGCACCGTCGCCGTAGACCAAGCCGCCTCTCCGGTGCACCAGACGTGCAATCTTTGCGATCTCTTCCTCGAAGAGCCCCAAGGTGTTGGGGTTGGTGATCATTATCCCGGCGGTTTCCTCGTCCATGAGCCGGTCCACTTCATCAGCGGTGAGTACCCCCCTCTCACCGGAAGGCACCGGGACAGGACGATAGCCGCAAAGGGCTGCACTCGCCGGGTTTGTGCCGTGGGCGGTGTCAGGGACGAGGATTTTTTTGGGCTCCCGGCCCCGGCTCCGGTGACAGGCATGGATGAGCAGCATCCCGGTCAACTCGCCCTGGGCCCCGGCCGCCGGCTGAAGACTGACCGCCTCCATCCCGGTTATCCCGGTGAGCAGGCGCTCCAGTCCGTGGATCAGCCTCAAGGCTCCCTGGGAAAGCCTTTCAGGGAGCAGGGGATGGGCCGCGGTAAAGCCCTGGAGGGCCGCCAGGGCCTCGTTGATCTTGGGGTTGTACTTCATGGTGCAGGAGCCCAAGGGATACATGCCGCTGTCCACGCCGAAGTTCCACTGGCTGAGGCGGGTATAGTGCCTTACCACATCCACCTCGGAAAGGTCCGGCAGGTCCGGTGCGCTCTCCGCTTCCAGCCCCTCTTCAAGCGGGGTGCGCTCCACGTCCCGGGCAGGGAATGAAAACCCCTCCCTGCCCTTCCTCCCCTTTTCCCAGAGCAGGGGTTCATTGATCACCAATCCTGAAGTCCCGGGGGTATCCTTCATGAGGCCATCTCCCTTGCCAGATCGTCCATGGCCGGCGCCGTCTTGGTCTCGGTCGCGCAGAACAGATAATGGTCCTCGAGCTCCGGGTACCAACGGGAAATCGGCAGCCCCGCAACCACGCGTCTTTCCAAGAGCCGCTCCCGTATCCGCTCGAATCCTGAAGGCGCACGGATCACGAATTCATTGAAAACAGGTGCGGAAAAGGCCGCAGGAAAGCCGGCCTCTTCCAGCCTGGACTTGAGGTATCGGGCCTTGTCATGGTTGAGGCGGGCGAGCTCCCTCAACCCTGAACCCCCCAAAGACGCGAGATACATCGCAGCGGCCACGGCGCAAAGGCTGTTGTTGGTGCAGATGTTGGAGGTGGCCTTTTCTCTCCGAATATGCTGCTCCCTGGTAGCCAGGGTCAATACAAAGCCCCGCCTGCCTTCCTGGTCCAGGGTTTTTCCCACAAGGCGTCCGGGGATGCTGCGCAGATATTCCCGCCGGGCGGCCAAGACGCCGAGGAGCGGCCCGCCGAAGCACTGCGGCACCCCGAAGCTCTGCCCCTCGCCGCATGCAATATCCGCCCCCAGACTGCCGGGCGGCCTTAAGAGGCCGTAGGCAAGAGGCTCGGTGAAAACCGCTGTGAGTAGGGCGCCTGAGCTGCGCGCCTTGCCCGCGGCCGTGTGAAGGTCCTCCACGCACCCGAAGAAGTTGGGAGACTGGACCGCCACAGCAGCCAGGTCGTCCCGGTGCTCGAGAGGGGAAAGCTCCGTGGTGCCGTCCTCGGCTATGGGCAGCTCGATCACTTCATAACCGGCGGGACCGAGATAGGTATGCACCACCTGGCGGTAGTGTGGGTGTACTGAGCGCGAGACCGCGGCCGCCTTCCGCCCGGTCACCCGTATGGCCATGAGCAGCGACTCGGCCAGGGCCGATGCCCCGTCATAGAGAGAGGCGTTGGCGATATCCAGCCCCAGCAGCCTGGTTATCATGGTCTGATACTCGTAGAGGGCCTGCAAGGTGCCCTGGGCCATCTCCGGCTGATACGGGGTATACGCGGTATAGAGCTCTGATCTTCCAATCAGATCGCTGACCACCGCCGGTATGTAGTGCTCGTAGCTCCCCGCCCCTATAAATATGTTCCACTCCGGCCCGCAGCCGTTCTCGGCAGCCAGGTCCGAGAGATGCCCCCGGAGCTCCCACTCGCTCATAAGCGGGGGAAGGTCCATGGGCCGCTTCCTTCTGCAGTCCTCAGGCACCGGGGAGAAGAGCTCGTCCATGCTCCCGGCCCCTATGCGCTCCAGCATGGCGGCCGTCTCCTCGGGCGTATGCGGGAGGTATCGCATGGCCTCAGTCCTCTTCCCGGTCCAGACCGGCCAGGTAGTCGTCCCTGCTCATAAGGGCGTCGAGCTCCGCCTCGTCCACGCCTTCGAGCTCCACCATCCATCCACGGCCGTAGGGGTCCTTGTTCACCAACTCAGGTGACTCGGAGAGATCCTTGTTGACAGCGGCCACGCTCCCTGCCACCGGCGCGTAAATCTCGGCCACCGCCTTTACCGACTCCACGGTCCCCAGCTCGTCCCCCTTCGCTAAGACGGCCCCTTCTTCGGGCAGTTCGACAAACACTATGTCTCCCATCTGGTCCTGGGCGTAGTCGCTTATGCCGATCCTTACCCTGCCGCCGGGCTCGGCCCTGGCCCACTCATGGCTCGTGCTGTATCGAAGATCCTCCGGCAGCACCAGTTCGTTCAACCCCTTCATATACCCCCCTCCCAATGCGTCTCCTGGTTAATGAAACAACCCTGTTCCTCTTTCTCGGCGCCTTGCAAGGATCTCGGCGAAATCTCAAAGCACATAGGGTACCCGGGTATTATAGCCCTTGTATACCACAAAGGTCTCAACGGACTGGACCTCGGAGATCCGGCTCACCTCATCGGTGTAAAACTGAAGCAGCCCAAAGTCCTGATTGAGGAGAACCTGGAGTATCAGGTCATACCGGCCGGTCACTACGGCCACGGA
>JBKHIW010000344.1:0-2893 GCA_046538465.1 Desulfobacteraceae bacterium
AGGTCTGGCAAGGCTTTTTTCCAGGGAGTTCTTTCAATTGGCTAAAGATCGCCTCGTAGTTTCAAGGGGTTACAGTGTTCCCAGCGGCGGTGGAGCGGGTCCTTGCGAGACCGTCAACGCTTACAGGCGTCTCAAGGCCTCCCGGGCGAGCTGACCGACCGTATGCCTTTTCATCTCCCCCTGCTCATAGATATCCACCTCATGGCCGTCCGGGATCAGCCTTTCAACATCGTCCTTCATCTCTTGGGCACCCAGGCTTCCCATCAGTCGAGCGGCATGACCCCTGACCGCCGGGTCCTCATCACTGAGATAAGCCTGGAAGTACAGGGTGTACCTGCGGAGGAGCTCGGGCCTGACCTCGGCCACCGAGGCGATGGCCTCCAGGCTGGAGGCCCTGCGGGTGGGATCCCCCAGGAACTGGAAGAGCTGGGGCAGGTATCCCCCGTAAAATTCGGGTTGGTGCCTAATGATTTCCCCCACCGCCTCGAAGGCTCCCCAGCTGGATGCCGCAGTGTCCGTGATAGAGTAAATGAATCCCTGCAGCAGTCTGGAGACCGCCCCGGGGTTGGTCTCCCCCAGTACGGCGCTCACCCGGCCGAGGGCCTCGGCCGCCCTCCGGCGCATGACCTCGTCCCCTGTGTAGAGGAGCCTTTGAATCGTCCTGATGAGCTTGCGGTCGGTGGGTGCTGCTGCCAGGAGAGGATCCATCCGGTATTGCCCGACGTAATTTTCCACCTCCTGCTTGGTAAGGGGACGACGGGGCGCCTCGGTTTCAGTCCGCTCCTCTGCTGCTGCAGCCGCACGAGCCGGACGGCGGGCCCGCTCCAGGCGTTTTCGCACCCCTTCGGCCGTGACCTCCAGTACGTCTTCGTGAAGCCTCACAAAGAAGAGCACCCCGGATATGCGCCTGTTTTCAAAGAACCCGCCCGGGATGATCAGATGAGTCATAAGGTCATAACGCTCCACTATCTCCTGCCTGTAATCCTCGTCGGGCAGGAGGTCCCAGGCGAGGTCCCAATCCATGTCGCACGCGAAAACGAGCGCCTCAACCTGTGCCGAGCCTACGTTTCGGCCGCTCTCGTCACAGGCGTAAACCGCCCCGCAGCTGCATGAGCCCAAGGGGAGCTCCCCCGCCCGGCGGGTGGTAAGCTCCACCGGCCGTTCGACGATCAGACCGCAGAACGGACACGTAGGGCGTTTGATCACATCCCGTCCAAGGAACTTACGGTCATAGAAAGATTTCAAATCAGTCTTCATTATTTTAGATCCAGACCCCGGGCGTCAGGGTCGTATTCGAAGTCGATGATTTCATAGCCGTCGGCTGAAGAGCGGAAGCAGGCGATCCAGTCGGCATACTCCGGCCCGGCGAAGTCGCACCCCAATGATCCGATCCTGGCATGGTAGGCGCGTAATTTGGGCACCATCAGCTCCTCAAACGCCTCCTTGATCCTGATCCGGTCCTCATCGCTGAGTTCGGTCGATGACGAAGGGCTTGTTCCCATAAATGGACGGCTCATCGGCTGTGTCCCGGCAGCTCCAGGGTGGCACATGAGTTGCCGGGGCTGCAGGACCTGCTGTTTATCTTGGCTTGACTCTCCCCGGAACCCGCGCCCATTGCGTAGTTGGTGGCGCTGACCACCCGCTCGATCTCAGTCCCCGAGCAGTCCGGGCAGTTGAGCTCCACCTGCTCGTCGCCTCTCATAAAGAGCTTTTCGAATACTCGACCACATTCAACACATCTGAACTCATATATAGGCATCTTGGTCCCATGTCCTTTCCGGCCGGAATAACGGCAGATTTTTGTTCACTCCCGCCGCCGCCCTCTCCAAAGACCCCTTGCGGCTCAGAAGCGCGGGCTGCGGAGCTTGTGTATTCGACAATTCTTACTATAATCCCTGTACTTTCCCAAGTCAAACCGGGTTGGGAGGAAGCTGTAACGGTGATATTATCCCTTCACCCCCTGATACTGGCGGACAGGCAGATCATACTCGGTCCGAGGCCGGTGGACCAGGCCCTGGGCGAAGAAATACAGCGGGCCGATGCAGTAATACTCCCTCAGACCTGCTCAGAGGATCTCTATCGAGCGACGCAGCTCGGCGGGGCCGCGGTCTTTCCAAGCTACGGCCCACGCTTCGCCTATCCGGGGAAGTCGGGTCAGGCCCGTATGTTTGCCCATTGGGGGTTTCCTCATCCCGAGACCAAGTGCTGGTCCTGTGTCGGAATGCTGCGCTCCTGGACGGAAACTTGGAGGCGCCTCCCCCATGAGCCCCCCTTTGTGGTGAAGTCGGATTTCTCGCACGAAGGGGAGGGCGTATGGTTGGTAGAGGATGGTGAGACCATGGAAGAGTCCTTGAGGGTCCTGGAAGTCAAGGAGCGCTCGGGCGTCGGTGGTTTTGTGACCCAGTCCATGATTCCCTCGGCCGGGAACGCCTTGAGGGCCGTGATATTGGAGAGGAGGGTCTATACGTACTGGAAGCGGGCGCCCGAAGGTGAGCTGCTGGCCACAATCAGCCGCGGGGCGCGCGTGGACAAGAAATGGCGGCCGGATCTCCAGGCCGAGGGCGCAGACGCAGCCATGCGGCTCAGGGAGCGCCTGGGAATCAATCTGGCTGCGGTGGACATGGTCTTTGACCTGACCGAACCCGAGCCTTCCCCGGTTTTACTGGAGGTGAACTACTCGTTCGGCCGGCGGGGGCTTGGAGGCGGCGATCGGTACTACCGGCTCCTGCTCAGGGCCGTCCGGGATTGGCTCAAGATGGAGGGGTTTGATCCCGGAAGGGTCGGACTGTGCTGCTGAGGATTGACCCCCGAAAAGGGTGAAGGTCCTCAGGCAGCCTCTTTTTCTTCTATGGTCACGTGGTCCGGGAAGCCCTCCTCTTCGAGGTACACGTTG
>JBKHIW010000345.1:0-2892 GCA_046538465.1 Desulfobacteraceae bacterium
GTATCTTTTCTAAGGGATTCTTCCAGGGTGGCCAGCCATTGCTCGAGGCACGAGCTTACGAGATATTTTGCTCTTTTCGGGTCTAGTCTGTATTTTTCAGGGATAAAGGATAGGTTTATTGTATATATTCCGTTGACTTTCTCCAAGAAGGGGCAATTGTCCAGCTGATCCTTAGGCATCAGAGCGATATGGCATAAGACTCGATTGAGCAGAGGTTTGCATTCCTTTATCTTGAAGCCCTGGGTGGTGTAGTTATTGGCAAAGAGACGGATTTCCTCAAGTCCGGTACACATAAGATTCTTGGAATCAGCCAGACCGCTTCGCAGCAGGAAATAATAGGGAGCTACAAAGGAGAGTCGAAGCGGCGCCCCGGTTTCCCCGTATAATGTGTTTTGCACATCGTCAATCATTGAGAAAAGCCCGTCTTGATAGTCTTCCAGGTCCAGGATTGGGACTTTCTTTTCAATATCCGGGTATCTTTTTTGTATTTCTTTCTTGACCTCGGGCTGGGCCAAAAACATGCTCCTGCACTGCTCCCAGAAAGGCTCTTTAAAGGCCTCGATGTCGAGTTCCTCGGGCTCCTTTGGATGGAAGAGGCATGCACACACGCCGGGCGAGTGCCGCCTCTCGGCCAGTACTCCGGCAGTGGAGAGTGCTTGTGGAAGAAACAGGGCGGGCAGCGCGTCCAACTCTTCGGCGTCTATGAAGGCGATATCAGCCGCTTGGGTTATATGGTCCACTGCGATTACCTGGAGCATGTGCCTTTCATAATCAAAGCCCGGTCTCTGTTCGACCCACACTTCATAGGTCAGGATTTGAAGCTCCTTTTTCAAGGCCTCAGGCAGCCTCTCTATCCCTCCCTCCCCATGAAGGTTGGACTTGGGGATGATAAGGGTCTTGCATCCGGCATCGATCGCGGTCTCCAGCTTCACATCCAGACCCCCTACAGGCAGGATCCTCCCCTGAGTGTCGATCTCCCCGGTCATTGCCACATCCCGGCGAATCGGTCGATCCGTGAGGACCGAGGTCAATGCAAGACCGATAGCCCCCCCTGCAGACGGCCCGTCCTTGGGAGTGGAGGCGCCCATAAAATGAAGGTGAATGGACGGGTTGTCCGGATCGCGCTTGATACCCATGGACTCGGCGCAGTAAAAGATGCCTGTGGTAGCCACCTTGCGGCTCTCATCCATGATCCTTTCAATGCTTCCGGTAGCTTGTACCATACTTAAATAGCTGTCTCTTTTCTCCGCTCTGTCTCCCGGGATCTGCGTGGCCTGGATAGGTATAATGGAACCTATGCCCCGTTCGACATTTACCCCAAGGGCGAGCATCTCCCCAACCCGGTCCTCTTCATTGATCTTCCAGGGTCTTGTAGGCGCGTCCAGGTAATCCTTGATCATCTCTCTGTCGATCAACACAGTCTTGCGGCCCTTCATGAGGATTTCCTTTCTGAAGACCCGCAGGAAAAGAGTCCGGATCATGCGCTCGAGCTGGCGTACGCCTGCTTCGTGGGTATATGTCTTGATCATGTACCGCAGAAGTTCCGCTTCTTCGCAGGGCTCGAAGGAGATCTCTTCTTCGGGGATCCTATACCTACGCCTTACCCTTTGGATCAGGTACTCTCTGGCGATGGCGACTTTTTCCTCCATGCTGTATCGATCCAGCACAATCACCTCGCAGCGGTCGACCACGGCCGGAGGGACGGTTTCCAGGGTATTGGCTGTGAGTATGAAATGGCACCTGGACAAATCAATGTCCACAGTAGTTTGGGTGTACTTGTCATGAAACAGGTGGTTTTGCTCGGGGTCCAAGATCTCCAACAGGGTGGCGATGGCAAAGCGCTCCGTTTTATCCGCCTCGTCCATTATGAACAAGCCGTTCATAACCCCCATCTTGATCAATCCTTGAACTATAGCACCTGGTTTGGATCCTTCCCATGTGAAGCCATGTCCCCGGAGATCCGCTTCGTCGCTCATTCCGCCGAGAGAGATCTTGTGATAGGGGAGCTCCAAGTTCTTGGCCAGGGAGATGGCCAGGGAAGTCTTGCCCACTCCGGGAGGACCTACAAAGAGGAAGGCGCTGCCGGTGCGGCCGAAACCGTCCCCCTGTTCAGGGTCTTGCTTCTGGTACCGCCATATAAGGTTGGTAAAGAAATCACACAGGATTTCTTTGGGTCTCTTGAGGCCGAAATGGGTGCGGTTCAGGCCTTCCTCGAATTGCTCCGGCCGGACCCCTATCTTTTGGACTTTACCCCATGGGATGGCCAGAAGCGTTTCTATGAGCTCCGTGTACTTGGGTCCACTGTGGCCTACAGCACTGGTCTTGTTCCTTTCCATCACCTCCAAGGCCTGGCGCGGAAAATCGGGGTCGTTCCGCGCCTCTTCCATCCTGTCCTTGAGGCTTTTTGACGGCCTGTCCATCCCCCTATTGCCGGGCGAAGGCCTCTCCTCCTTGGAGGGCGGAGAAAGCGGTGCACTCCTTTTCTCCGGCTGGAAGGCCGCAAGCCTTTCCTTAAATATGGAAAAGACCTCTTGCTCTTCTTTCCCCTCCAGACTCGACTCCGGGAAGTCCAGCTCGTGAAACAGGGAGACCAGGCCCCACCTATCCTTGAAACCGCGAAAGATCTTCCGGGCCTCGGACTCACTTTGCTTCAGGGCCACGGCAAAGAGGGACATCATTTTCTCCAGGTAGTCGCCTCTTCTGCGAATGGAGTACCTGGTATTGCGGCTTTTTTGGTAGAACTCCCCGAGTAGCATACGCTTCAAATCCGCGTCGAGCACGGGGAAGAGATTATTCAGGAAGTCGTTGGGCATCTCTGAAAGGGTCTTTACATAATTGATCTGAATCTGGGCTATGACGTGGTCATAGCTTCGCTTCTCCTCAGCCATATCC
>JBKHIW010000346.1:0-2888 GCA_046538465.1 Desulfobacteraceae bacterium
CTGATTGGTTTGAGAAGGAGTATAACATAAAAAAATTCTTAAGTGAACAGTATTGCTCCTAGCCCCGGCCCCCAGTATAAACCAGATACTGAGGCAGCCCGGCAACAAAGAAGTAAAGGTCTATAGAGAGGTCGGTTTGCCGAAAGGTTTTCCAATTCCACTGGCATATGAAGGGAATTGGGAAGACCTGTGTGGCAAAAAGGTGCTCATACTTACCTTCAACGGGTGGGGGGACTGCATACTGGTCCAACCGGTTTATAGGGCCCTTTATGAGAAGGTTTCCGAGACGGGGGAGGCGCCCGAGATCAGCCTTGCCGGTAGCTGGGTCAAGAACTTCCCCTATAAGGGCGCTTCATTTATCTCGAAGATCATCCCTAATCATATGACGTTGGACGAACTTGCGAACTACGATGTAATCGTCAATCTTGTCCGGGTGAATGAAGCCAGGGGAAACGGCAGGTCCATAAAGGACCTTTATCTGGAGGCTTTGGGGCTGGGAGGCGAAGATCTGCCCCCGCCTGTTATTGTGCCGGATGAAGAGCGGGTGGAAAGGCTGAAGCCGCTTATCAATAAAATCAGACAACAGATCGGAAAAAGGATTCTTTATCTCAACTGGCGCTCGAGATTTATCCACAAGAGCGCCCCTGCCGAATTGTTTTTCCAGGTGGCGGAAAAGCTGAAAGGTGATTACCAAGCGGTGCTTTTCAAGGACCAGGAAGAGGCCGGGATCATGGGAAAAGAGATCCGGGAGCACCGGGCGCCTGTTCAGAATCTATCCACTTGGATAAGGGATCTCAAGGACACTGTGGCTGCCATTTCCCTGGTCGATGCGGTTATTTCAGTGGATACAGGCATAGTACATGCAGCAGGGGCATTGGGGGTCTCCTGCGTGGCCGTTTTCGGGCCTTTTTCGTCACAAGGACATGTGGACTCATACCCCCGGGTAAAGGGCATAAGGAGCGGCTATCAAGGGAAGACTTGCACAGGGCCCTGCGGTGAGACACACAGGGGGTGCAGGGAAATCGGGTTTGAAAAAGGACGTTATAGTCCCTGTATAGAAACTTTGACGGCGGAGACTATTATCCAGGCGCTAAAGGAGCTCCAATGAAAAATATTCTGGTCATTCAACTCAGCCGCCTGGGGGACCTGGTCCAGACCCTGCCGCTCATCAAGGCCTTAAAGCAGGATATTACCGAATGCAGGGTGACGCTCTTTTGTGTGAGGGAGTTCGCACCCATTTTGAAAAGCGCACCGTTTATAGACCGGGTGGCCTCCCTCCCATTTTCCGAGGTAAGGACCGCACTGGCCCCTGACGACCGAATGGAGCCTACCGCACTCGAACCGATCCTACAGCTACCAGAGCTCCAAGAGGAGTACGACCGTGTCATAAACCTGACACATACCCTTGGATCCGCATATATCTCCAGCAGGGTCAGTGCGAGGGCCGTCTACGGCCGGATCGATACCTACCCCGGCGAGGTAAGAGTGGCCGGAGACTGGGGCAAGTACCTCTTCTCAGTGACCGAGGACCGGGCCTTGAGCATGTTTAACTTGGTGGATGTCTATATGGGCATGGGAGGCATAGCGCCAAGACCGGTGACGGGTTATCTGGCGGCGGATGAGACTCAAAAGGAAACGGCCCTCAAGCTCTTGGATGCCAACGGCTACAGGGGAGAAGGCCGATTGATCGGTATTCACATGGGGGCGAACAAGGCCCATAGGACATGGGGAGTGGAAAGATTCGCCGAGCTGGGAAACGGGATCTCAGACGCAGGAGAGGACGAGATCGTCCTAATAGGGAGCAGCCAAGAGGCCGATATGGGGGAGGAGTACCTGGCCTCTACAGGTGGAGGCGTTATAAACCTGATCGGAAGGACGGATCTCTACTCCCTGCCCGGGGTCCTTTCCCTTTGTGATCTGTTGGTGACCAACGACACCGGTCCGGCGCACATAGCGGCCGGGGTGGGGACCAAGGTGGTAGGGATATTTTTTTCTACTGCGTTCTTTGGAGAGACCGCTCCATACGGGGAAGGACATGTGATCCTGCAGACGGAAAGAAAGTGCGCGCCGTGCAAGGCGCAGGATATGTGCGCGGAGGTGGCCTGCAGAGAGGATATACCGGTGGAGGCGGTCAAGGCCGTTCTTCTTGGGAAGCATGCCTCGGTCAGCATAGGGGGGATTGGCGTTTATACATCTCGGTTCCATGATAACGGGACCTTGATCTATGAGCCCCTGGCAAGCTCCGGTCGAGGGCCTTACCAGGAGGCCCTCCTCTCCAGGATGATGTGGGGCGCGGCCCTGGGGCTCGAAAACGGACAAGCCCCTGGATATGAAAATCCTGAGATCAATACCCGGGCAAAGGACTGGCTCAAAAGATTATCCGCTCTAAAGGGGATATACCGGAAAGGCGGAGAGGCAGCCCTTGGAATCCTGGGTGCCTTTTCCAGACGTCCCATAAACCAGCGAAAAATCATGTCGCTTGCCGGGGAAATCGAAAAGACGGAAGAGAAGATCAGGTCCCTGGATAACGGGCTGGGGCCTCTCAGGGCCTTTCATCAGCATCATATAATGGACATGGACCGGGTCAACTACCCTGAGCTTGCTAGGCTTTTTGCATCCAAATACTCCCGCATGCTCGGGGTGACGGAGAATTTCAGGGAGACCCTCGGCCGGGTCCTCCAAGAGGAGGAGAGCGGAAATGTCTGAAAAGGGAAACACCAAGGGAGCGGATGGAAACCCCAAGCTCTCCCTTTGCATGATGGTAAAGGACGAAGAGCGCCTGCTGCCCCAGTGCTTGGAGAGCGCCCGGGACGTGGTAGACGAGATAATTGTGGTCGATACCGGATCCACGGACAGGACAGTGGAGATTGCAGAGGGCTTTGGTGCAA
>JBKHIW010000021.1:0-13678 GCA_046538465.1 Desulfobacteraceae bacterium
CTCCCCCTAATCCACGGGGATTGAGTAGCGCCCCAGCTTTTCATAAAGAGACTTCAAGGTTGGAAAACTCCTCCGCAGGGAAATCCGCGGCGAAGAAAAGCGGCGGGCGGAATCCTAGTCAGAGCTGTCGCAGGCGAAGCTTACCCTTGCGTCCCCCTCAAGCCTCTAGTTTCGGGCCATGGGATTCACTGCACCGGATAATCACTGTCCGATTTCTTACCGGTTTGATTAGTGTTGTCCACCGGACAACTCGGCCTCATTCAAGTCGAAACGCCCATTTTAGGCAGGATATAGGCCTGCAGGAGGACCCATACCACCAGGATCAGCAGCAACCAAATCAATCCCGTCATTTTATTCCCCTCTGTCTTTCTCCGGCGGTCCTTCAAGATGCTTATCTCTCAATCGATTCGAGCAGCTCACGGCTGCCGTATGCCGTTATGCTCAGGAGAAGCCGCCGGACGAGGGACCACAAGCCGTCGATCCTGCTTGAGCGAACGTTGATCCGCCCCCGGCTCCGCAAGAGAATGAAGACAGTATCCTTTGAGTTTCTCTAGTACCGCACTCCGGGCACTCCGGGGAGGCATCCCCATCGGATGCAAATACCAGCGTTTCAAAAGTGTTTCCGCACTGTCTGCATTTGAACTCATAAATAGGCATTATTATGAAGCCTCCGGGTTTCCGTTAATGAAATCAAGGCGCAGGCGGGAGCGCTCCGCCTTTTTGTCGTAATTAATTATTATAATCTAAAGAGACCGCTATGCGCAAAAAGTTTCAAGGCCTATTCAGGGATGTTGGGTATGGTAGTTTTTTCTCCCTTGTAATTTATTAATTCATATACATCATTGTTCTTACCCTGTATATAATAATCCGGCATGAGTGGTATCTTGCCTATGTTTGTTGCTATCACATACATGGGCTGTGCCAGCCCTGTGGTATGCCCCCGGATGGCGTCTCGAATGAGCTCCGCCCCTTTCTCCACCGGGGTGCGGAAGTGGTCGATACCCGGCGCCGGCTCGCAGTAGAAAACATAATAGGGCCGTATACGTACCTGGAGGAGCTTTTGATGAAGCTTCCTGAAAGTGTCGACGTCATCATTGATGCCCTTGAGCAGCACGGCCTGGTTGCCCACGTTCACTCCACAGGAGAGAAGATCGTAGACCGCTTTGGCGGTCTTCTCGGTTATTTCCTTGGGGTGATTGCACTGGGTATTAATCCAGATAGGTATGCTGTGATATCCAGCAAGGACCTTCTTGAGGTTTTCCGTTATCCTGTGAGGCAGGACAATGGGAGTCCGGGTCCCGAATCTGATCATCTGGAGGTGAGGGATCTCCCTCAGCCTACGAATCAGGTACTCTATCTTGTCATCGGACAGAACAAAGGGGTCTCCGCCTGTGACCAACACATCCCTGATCTCAGGGTGGTCTTTTATCCATTTGAGGCCTTCCTCTACGTCCATCCTAAGCTTGAGGGCCCGATCCACCACGACTTCCTTTCGAAAGCAGTGTCTGCAGTAGTTCGCGCAGACGTCGGTAACTGTAAAGGCGATCCGGTCATAGTACTGGCGGGCTATACTGTCCGGTCTTTCCTCACCATCGGCCCTGTTTTCTTTCCATATCAGGTAGTTAGGTATGCCGTAGCGGTTTTCATTCTCCTCTATCGAGGGAATAACCTGGCGGCGGACCGGGCAGGCAGGATCGTCAGGATCCATCAGGGATGCAAAGTACGGTGTGGTCCCCCACTTGGTATGGAGTGACTCAATGGCCTGGGCCTCTCCCGGCGCAATCTTGATATACTCTTTCAGCTTGTCCAGGGTATTTACAGAATTTTTAAGCTGCTCCATCCATTCTTCCATTAAAATACATCTCCTTTGGATTATATGCTGTATCTGTCCACTTTGTCAGGCGGCATCTATGTTTATGAATATAAAATAAAATTCCTTTTACAAGTCATAGTGCTGTCTGTTTATAGTAAGTACGATGCCCTTTTGCAACCTATTTTTGATAGGGTTATAAAAAACCCGCTCCTGCACCTATTCTTCCTGTACCTGCGGCATTGCGCACCAGCCCCAAAAGAATTATATTACCAAGTTATGCTTGATTTGGACAAGGGGATAAATGTTCTTGATCCACGGGGGTTGGCGGACGGATGAAGGTACTGCTTCTAGGTAGCAGCGGCATGCTGGGGAGCGACTGCAAGCTCGTGCTGGAAAAAGAAGGGCAGGTGGTGGCACCGGAAAGAAAGGCCCTGGACATTGTTAGCTGGGACAGGGTGATTGAGACCATGCAGCGGGTGAATCCAGACGTGGTGGTCAACTGCGCGGCCTTCACCGATGTGGATGCATGCGAAACCGAAAGAGTCGTGGTAAGGAAGGTCAATGTGGAGGGAGCCAGAAATCTGGCTCAGGGTTCGGCCCGTTTCGAGGCGAATTTGGTTCACATCTCCAGCGATCACGTATACAACGGATTTAAGCCGATTCCTCAGCCTTATTTTGAAGACGATTCAGTGGACCCACTCTGCGAGTACGGCATGAGCAAGGTTTACAGCGAGACAGCTGTACGGGAGAACGCACCTCGCTACGTTATCCTGCGCACGGGGTGGCTGTACGGCAGGCGCGGCGGCAGCTTCGTTCATGAGATTTTGTCAAAGGCCCTCGCAGGCAGAAAGAGACAGAGAATCCAGGTGGTGGATGACCAGTTCGGATCCCCGACCTGGACGCTTCGGCTGGCCTACCAGATCAGGGAAATGATCCGCCACGACACTCACGGGACTTACCACGCCACGGCCGAGGGCTATTGCAGCAGGCTGGAATTCGCCCGGGCAATCCTGGAAAAGCTTCAGATAAAGGCGGATTTGGAGCCGGTCAAGAGCGACAGCCTCCCCCTGCCGGCTCGGCGTCCAAAGAACTGCATCCTGGAAAACCGCCTCTTAAAAAAGCAAGGTATACACCTTATGCAGGACTGGAGGCGCGATCTTGATATATTCCTCGATCGATTTGGAGACGAGCTGATAAAAGAGGCAAGGAAAAAAGCCAAATAAGGGCTTATATACGCCTTCCGATCAGGGCACCCTCGTATATCGCCGCCTTGGCGCTTCTGGGCTCCAGGCAGTCACCGATCTGGTAAATAGGTATTCCCATACCCTTTACCTGCTCGTAGAGGGTGTTATCCGGTCGGTTGCCGGTGACCACGACCACCCTGGAACATTCAATAAGCCGCTCTTCTTCATCCCGTCCGGCCACCACCACGCCGCTGTCCTCTATCCGCACCAGGCCGGCTCTGGGGATGATATCCACTCCATAATTATTCAACTTTTGTAGAATCACTTTCCTGGTTACAGATTCTATTTGAGTTCCTATTCTGGGCAGTTTTTCCACTATGGTTACCGGGCAGCCGGCTTCGGCCAGGTGTAGGGCCACTTCACATCCTGTCGCACCCCCGCCTACCACCACGGTCTTATGATTTGAATCAGCCGAGGCCTCTCGAAAGATCTCCGAGACATCCTTGACAATCGGACGGTCCATTCCAGGCACCTGGGGATGGTTGGGGACAGCGCCCGTGGCAAGCACCAGTACGTCGGGGTTCATCTCAGCGATTGTCGTCGCCGAGACCTCGCAACCCAGGTGACAGTGTACACCATACTTCTCCATTTGCTTTTTCTGGTACTCGATCAGGGTGAGGAGCTCCTTTTTGTAACTGGTCATGGAGCCCAGCAAGAGCTGTCCTCCCAGTACCCGTGCCCGCTCGTAAAGGTGAACCTGGTGGCCTCGTTTGGCAGCCACCCAGGCCACATCCAGTCCCCCTGGGCCTCCTCCCACCACCATGACCTTCTTGACCGGATCTGCTGGAGTCAGGGTCATCTCGGTCTCTCTGCCCAGGGTGGGATTGACCAGACACTCCACCCGCCCTTTCCTGAAGATGGATTCCATGCAGGTATTGCAGGCGATGCATGTCCGTATGTCGTCAAGCCTTCCCTGTTGGGCCTTCAGCGGCATCTTGGGATCTGCCAGGAGGCCACGGCCGATGCACACCAGGTCGGCTGAACCTTCCGCCACCAGGCGGTCTGCAGTGAGCGGGTCGTTTATCCGCCCCACAGCCATTACCGGGATATCCAGGGCTTTCTTGATCTCCGCCGCAGAGTCGGCCAGACAGGCCTTGGGCATAAACATAGGCTGGGAAATCCATTCCGGTGTGGCGTCATTCCCTGCTGAGACCTGCACGATATCCAACCCGGCCTCTATAAGCCGCCTGAGGATTTGGATGCTCTCCTCCACGGTCAGACCTCCGGGCACAAACTCCTGCGCACTGATTTTCCAGGAAAGTGGAAAATCCGGGCCGATCCTCCGCCGCACCTCTTCGATCACCTCCAGGGCGAATCTACATCTCCCCTCCAGATCTCCTCCGTATTCATCCTCTCTGATATTGGAAAAAGGGGAGAGGAATTGATTTATGAGATAACCGTGGGCGCCGTGTATCTCTATCATCTCGAAGCCGGCGGTCAAGGCCCTGTCGGCCGCATCCCCGAACTTGCGCACTATCTCGCGTATCCCCGTGACGCTCAGGGGCTCCACCTCGCCGCGGATGGTGGGGCAGGGAAGGGGAGACGGGGCCACCGGCTTTCGGCCGATCACCCTCGGTGATGTCTGGCGGCCTCCGTGGTGGATCTGAACAGCGGCTGCAGCGCCCTCGGCCTTCATAACCTCGGCTATCCTGGCCAGCCCCTCCATAAATCGATCATCATAGATGCGGGCCTGGTGGGGGGAAACTATGCCTTCCGGCGAGACCGCACATGCCTCTACTATAACCATGCCCGGACCCCCGGCGGCCCGGCGGCGGTAGTGCTCCACTGTGTTCTCGGTAATGCCTCCGTCCTCCTCTATAAGAAAAGAGGCCAGGCCGGGCATCACTATTCGGTTTTTCAAGCTCAGGTCTTTGAGTTTGAATGGGGTGAAAAGTGAATCAAGCATCAGTACTGTCTCCGTCAAGCAATCGATCAAAGAAATCGTTTCCTTTGTCGTCCACTATAATAAATGCAGGGAAATCTTCCACCTCGATCTTGTATACGCCTTCCATACCCAGCTCAGGGAACTCCAGCAGCTCCATACTGCGTATGCAGTCTCGACCCAGGCGGGCGGCGGGTCCTCCTATGGAGCCCAGATAAAAGCCCCCGTAGCGTTTACAGGAATCGGTCACGACCTTGGAGCGGTTTCCCTTGGCAAGGGTTACCAAGGAGGCGCCGCGGGCCTGGAACAGGGGTATATAGGGATCCATTCTGCCCGCTGTGGTGGGGCCGAAAGAACCGGAAGGATAGCCTTCCGGGGTCTTGGCCGGACCTGCGTAATAGATGATGTGGTCCTTGAAGTATCCGGGAAGATCCCCCTCGCTGTCCAGCCTTTGTTTGAGCCTAGCATGGGCGATATCCCTGGCCACGACTATGGGTCCATTAAGAACCAGCCGGGTGGCAACGGGATGTCTCCCGAGCTCCTCTCTAATCTCCGCCATTGGTTTTCTCAAATCAACAGCCACCGGCTTCTCTCCGAAAACCGGCTCCGGCTTCGGAAGGAATCGCGCCGGGTCCTTTTCCAGATCTTCGAGAAACACGCCCTCAGGCGTGATCTTGCCCAGGATATTCCGGTCGGCGCTGCAGCTTACTCCCAGCCCCACCGGGCAGGAGGCGCCGTGTCTGGGAAGGCGCACAACCCTGATGTCGAGGCAGAAGTATTTGCCCCCGAACTGCGCTCCTATGCCCAATTCCCTTGAGCGCTTCAAGAGCTCCTCTTCAAGAGCGGGGTCGCGAAAGGCGCGGCCTCCTCGGCTGCCGCTCAGAGGGAGGCTGTCCAGGTACCCGGCGGTAGCCAGCTTCACTGTCTTCAAGGTGGCCTCCGGAGAGGTCCCGCCGATCACAAATGCGAGGTGATAAGGCGGGCATGCCGCGGTTCCCACTCCGCGCATCTTTTCCACAAGAAATCGGACCAAGGAGTCCGGATTGAGCAGGGCCTTGGTCTCCTGGAAAAGAAAAGTCTTGTTGGAGGACCCGCCGCCCTTGGCTACAAACAGAAAGTTGTAGGAGTCGCCGCCTGTCGCCTTGATATCTATTTGGGCGGGCAGGTTGGTGCCTGAATTCACCTCCTCATACATGGTGAGAGGCACGTTCTGTGAGTAGCGGAGGTTGTTCCGGGTGTATGCATGGAACACCCCCCGGCTCAGGGCCTCCTCGTCGGATCCCCCCGTCCATACCTGTTGGCCCTTCTTGCCAATTATCACTGCCGTACCGGTATCCTGGCACATCGGAAACACGCCTTCAGCTGAAATTACGGCGTTTTTCAACATCTCCAGGGCCACGTAGCGGTCGTTTTCCGAGGCCTCCGGGTCTTCCAGTATGCGGGCCAACTGCTCGAGATGAGACGAGCGCAGCAAGTGAGCGACATCTGTAAAGGCCTCCTCGGCAAGAAGAGTCAGGGCGGCCGGATCCACAAGGGTGATCGGCCGACCTTGAAAAGTCCCTGTCTTTACATACTCAGCGCTCAAGAGGCGGTACTTGGTGATGTCTTCCCCCAAAGGAAACAGCTCTTGATAAATGAACTTCTCATCCATAACCGGTCACTCCGCAAAGGGGCTTCGTGCACACGGACGCCGGGGCGGTGCATTCGACCCGGGGAGGTTTTTGTCTTCTTTTGCTTGAGGCCTGTCAGGTTTCGGTTGAGCCGAACCCCGCCTTAATGAATTCCCGGTTCAGGCGGGCGATGTTGGTTATCTTGATCTCCTTGGGACATACAGCCTCACACTCCCTCTCGTTGGAGCAGTTCCCGAACCCCAATCGATCCATGGCTCGCTGCATTCCCAAGACCCGCCTGGCAGCCTCAGGACGGCCCTGGGGGAGGAGTGCCAGATGAGAGACCTTGGCGCCCACAAACAACATGGCGGAGGCATTGGGACAGGCGGCCACGCATGCCCCGCACCCGATGCACGCGGCTGCATCCATGGCCTTTTCCGCCACGTCTTGAGGGACGGGAAGGGTATTGGCTTCCGGGGCCGAGCCCGCGTTCACCGAGATATATCCACCTGCCTGCATTATCCGGTCCAACGGACTCCGGTCAACGATCAAGTCCTTGATCACCTTGAAGGCGCGGGCCCTCAAAGGCTCCACCACGATGGTGTCTCCGTCCTTAAACTTCCGCATGTGGAGTTGGCATAAGGTCATCGCCGGTTCAGGGCCGTGGGGGATCCCGTTGACAACAGCCCCGCAGGTGCCGCAGATCCCCTCCCTGCAGTCGCTGTCGAACTCTATGGGCTCTTTTCCTTCCAATGCCAGACGTTCATTGACCACGTCCAGCATCTCCAGAAAGGACATATGGGTCTCCACATCCGGAACATCAATGGTCTCAAAGCCGCCCGGCGTGTCAGGCCCTTTCTGCCTCCATACCACCAGGGTAATGCGGATTTTTTCGATATCGCCGCTGCTCACTTGTAACTCCTCGTGGAGGGCTCTACATACTCGAAGACCAGAGGCTCTTTGTGTATCACAGGGGGCTGGTCTTTGCCCCTGTACTCCCACGCCGCTACATGGGAAAAATGGACATCATCGCGCTTCGCCTCGCCTTCCTCGGTTTGGTGCTCCTCCCTGAAGTGGCCTCCGCATGACTCCTCCCGCTCCAAGGCGTCAAGGACCATTAGGTCGGCAAACTCCAGAAAGTCTTCTACTCGCCAGGCTTTTTGAAGGGCTTGGTTGAAGCTCTTGCCTGACCCGGGGACCAGGAGATCCGAATGGAGCTGCACCCTCAGTTCCTTGATCATGTCCGCGGCCTTTTTAAGCCCCTCGCTGTTGCGGGACATACCGCAGTAATCCCACATGATCCGGCCGAGCTCACGGTGGTAGGTGTCCGGGGTGCGCCGGCCGCCGATTTCCAAAAGGGATTTGACCCGGGTCTCGGAGGCCCGTGCCGCCTCCATGAAGGCCGAGGCCTCGCTCGTCGTCTCAGAAGGACCGGCTTCCGCAAGATACCCGCCTATAGTGTAAGGGAGGATGAAATAGCCGTCAGCCAGACCCTGCATCAGTGCGCTCGCCCCCAGGCGGTTAGCGCCGTGATCCGAGAAGTTGGCCTCCCCGATCACAAACAGCCCGGGAATATTACTCATCAAGTTATAGTCCACCCAAAGACCGCCCATGGTATAGTGGGTGGCGGGATAGATCATCATCGGGGTCTCATAGGGGTCATCATCCACTATGTTGTGGTACATGTCGAACAGGTTGCCGTACTTTCTGCGGATTGTGTCCTTTCCATCCCTTTTTATGGCGTCTGTAAAGTCCAGGTATACTGCATAGCCCGTGGGGCCGACACCCATTCCTGCATCGCATACCGCCTTTGCCGCCCTGGAGGCCACATCCCTGGGCACCAGGTTGCCGAAACTCGGATACCTCCTCTCCAGGAAGTAGTCCCTTTCCTGCTCCGGGATTTCCCAGGGAGGCCGTTTGTCGCCGGGGTCGGCCGGGACCCACACCCGGCCGTCGTTCCTCAGGCTTTCGCTCATCAAGGTCAATTTGGACTGATACTCTCCGGTATGGGGAATGCAGGTAGGGTGGATTTGGGAAAAACACGGATTGGCGAAAAGGGCGCCTTTCTTATAGGCCTGTAATATTGCACTCACATTGCTGGACATTGCATTGGTGGAAAGGTAAAAGACGTTTCCATATCCGCCTGTCGCCAGCACCACCGCGTCGGCCTCATGGCGTTCGTACCCGCCGGTGATCAGATCCCTGGTCACTATCCCCACTGCACGATCTTGGTCCACCACCAAGTCCAACATCTCCCGCCTTGGGAATATAGTCACCTTCCCGGCGGCCGTCTGTCTGCAGAGGGCGCTGTAAGCCCCTAGCAGGAGCTGCTGTCCGGTCTGTCCTCTGGCGTAAAAGGTCCTTGAGACCTGCGCGCCGCCGAAGCTGCGATTGGCCGGCAGTCCACCGTATTCCCTTGCAAAAGGCACTCCCTGCGCCACGCAATGGTCAATGATATGATTGCTGACCTGGGCGAGCCTGTAGACATTGGCCTCACGGGAGCGGTAGTCTCCTCCCTTTATGGTGTCATAAAAGAGCCGCCAGATGCTGTCCCCGTCATTGGGATAATTCTTGGCCGCGTTTATACCGCCTTGCGCCGCGATGCTGTGGGCCCTTCTCGGGCTGTCTTGTATGCAAAAGGACTTTACATTATACCCGAGCTCCGCCAAAGAGGCTGATGCGGATCCTCCCGCAAGTCCGGTCCCCACCACTATGACCGTGAACTTCCTCTTGTTGGCCGGATTCACCAGCTTGAGCTCGAAGCGATGCCGCTCCCACTTGTCTTGTAAGGGGCCTGACGGGGTTCGACCGTCGAGCTCCATATCATCCTCCATGAGCAAACAGGGCTATGAACAGGGGAATAGACCCGAACCCCACGCCGAACACCAGGCTGAGGGCTATACCGAGGCGCTCCAGCAGCCCCATGTACTTGGGGTGGTTCAGGCCCAGGGTTTGGAAAAGGCTCCAGAACCCGTGACTCACATGAATCGCCACTACGACCATGGCCGGCACATATATCGCCACCCTGAGGGGATTGGAAAAACCAAGGGATACTATGGAATAGAGGGTAGTGTCGGCCCTGTCCGCAAAGTGGAAATCAACCAAGTGAAAAACCACAAAGATCAATATCAAAATTCCAGTGTAGGGCATGGTAGCCGAACCCAGGGTGCGGCCACCCGCCCACCTCTTTACCCGGTAGGTCCGGGGTCTCGCCCGAAGGTTCTGCACAAAGAGCAAGAGCCCGGTTCCTATGTGAACCAAGGCCAATATGACCAGGATCCACTCGGCCACGGGGATGAACGGACCCAGGGCATGGAGATGTTCAACATAAGAGCTGAAAAGATCTTCACCACCGTACAAAGTAAGGTTTCCCGCCAGATGGATGCACAGGAAGCCCAAAAACGCCGCGCCGGTAACGGCCATCAGGAGCTTCTTCCCGATCGAGGAGGCGAGGATCCTTCCCAGCCGGTTCATCAACACCCCCTTTATAGGCTCAGGTCTTTTTCAAGCGCTTCATATCGTCCACCAGCCCCTTGACAGCGGCTGCAGATAAATGAAGCGCCTCCTCTTCTTCATGGGTGAGTGGGATTTCCACGACTTCTTCCACACCCCCGGCACCCAACTTCACCGGCACCCCAACGAATAAGCCGTTGATACCGTACTCGCCCTGGAGATATGCAGCGCAGGGTAGTATCTTCTTCCGGTCTTTCAACACCGCCTCCGCCATTTCCACGGCTGCGGAGGCAGGGGCATAGTAGGCGCTGCCTGTCTTGAGCAATCCCACGATCTCCGCGCCTCCGTTGCGGGTTCGGTCCACCAAGGCTTCTATGCGGTCCTTGTCCATCAGCTCTGTTATGGGTATCCCTGCCACTGTGGAGTAGCGGGGCAGGGGGACCATGGTATCGCCATGCCCGCCCAGGACAAATGCGTGTATGTTTTCCACTGACACCCCGAGCTCCATGGAGATGAAGGCCCTGAATCTGGCCGAATCCAGCACCCCGGCCATACCCATGACCCTCTCTCTGGGAAAGCCGCTGGCCTCCATGGCCACGTGGCACATGGCATCGAGGGGATTACTTACCACGATAAGAATCGAATTCGGGGCCACCCGGGTGATTTCCCCGACCACCGACTCCATTATGCCCATATTGGTGGAAAGGAGGTCGTCACGGCTCATCCCCGGCTTGCGGGGTATGCCGGCGGTTATAATCACTATGTCCGAGCCCCGGGCCTCTTCGTAGCCGCCGGTGACACCTGTTATCCGGCAGTCATGCATTTCTATGGGGGCGGCCTCGGTGAGATCCAGGGCCTTGCCTGCCGGCACCCCTTCGAGCACATCCAGGAGGACCACGTCGGCAAGCCCCTTCTCGGCAACGCGCATCGCGGCCGTGCCCCCCACATTGCCGGCTCCCACTACGGTGACCTTGTTCCTCATATGGGCGCTCCTTTCATTTTGCGAGGCATCGCAAAAATCCGTTCACTCCTTTTCCTTTGTCTTTTGCACGGACCTCGAGATTATCGCCCCAGAGATCAACATCCCTATCATCAGCATCAGTAGGACTATAAAAACGCCTATATACCGCAGGATCAGGGTCCCGATGATCCACGTCCAGTTGTCTTTTACAATCACCACCTTGGTTCCTTCCTCGAACTCCTTGTCAATGGTGACGGAGTGCCAGGGGCGATTGCTGTTGTCCTCAAAATAGGACTGGGTCTTCCAGTCCCTGAGCTTGAGGTCCTCCATGCCTTGAAACTCCTCTTTATAATACTCCAGGACCTCGTCATGCGTCCAGGGGGACCTCAGTTCCAGCCTCTTCTTCGTCCGCTTCAAGACCTCACCCTCGGGCACGGGAACCCCCAGGAAGTCATCGTGGGCCTCTTTGGCCTCTACCGGTCCTCCGATGATAACACCCAGCAAAAAAACAGTGAACAACACCGCATATCTTTTCATGACTCTCTTCCTTTCCGAACTCCAGCCAAAAGAGGAGTCTTTACTATTCAAACATCGCTATGAACATCCCAGCTGCAGCCGCAGACCCGATCACCCCGGCCAGGTTCGGCCCTATAGCATGCATGAGCATGTGGTTGGTGCGGTCATACTTGATCCCCTCCATCTGCACGACCCTCGAGGCCATGGGCACGGCGGATACGCCCGCCGCCCCGACCAGTGGGTTGATCTTCTCCTTGAGAAAGAGGTTCATAACCTTTACCGTGAGTATTCCGCCCATAGTGCACACCATGAAGTCTATAATGCCCAGCCCGAAGATGAAAAGAGGCTTCCAGCTGAGGAATTTGTCCGCATGCATCGTAGCCCCCACAGAGAGCCCCAGGAAGATAGTCACTATGTTCATCAGCGATCCTTGAGCGGTCTCGGTAAGGCGGCCTACCACGCCGCTTTCCTTCATCAGGTTCCCCAGCATGAACATCCCCATCAAGGGGATGACCGAGGGAACCAAGAGAGCGATAATTCCAGCGGTCACCAAGGGGAACAGTATCTTTTCCTGCCTGGTGACAGGCCTCAGCTGTTTCATCTTGATCACTCTTTCCTTGCTGTTGGTAAGCATCCTCATGATCGGGGGCTGAATAATAGGGACCATGGCCATATAAGAGTATGCGGCAAGTGCATTGGGGCCGAGGAGCTGCGGGGCCAAGCGCTGGGTGAGGTATACGGTCGTAGGACCGTCCGCACCTCCGATAATCCCCACACTGGCCGCTTCCTTGAGTGTGAACCCGGCCAGTACGGTACCGGTGAAGGTGATGAAGACCCCGAGCTGGGCCCCGGCTCCTATTATCAAGGTCTTGGGGTTGGCTATCAGGGGGCCGAAGTCGGTCATGGCGCCCAGCCCGAGAAATATCACACAAGGGATCACCTCCCACTCCAGGCCGTAGTGATAAAATATCTGAAGCAGCTCGGCATGATCGTTGGAGTAGCCCATAAGGGGGACCATCGGGAAGTTTACAATGAAGATGCCGAACCCTATGGGGAGAAGCAGCAATGGTTCGTATTTCTTGGCAATGGCAAGCCAGATGAACAGGCAGCCTATTGCCCACATCACCACAACATTCCACTGAAAATGCCATATTCCAGTGGTTCGCAGGGTACTAAACAATAGATCCAGTAGTTCGTTGGCAGTCATGGTTTACATTCTCCTTTTCCGCTTTACTCTCTGGTGTCAGCTCGAACGCATTCACGCTCCTCGGTCCTGAGGACGGGGACCAGAAAATACGCATCAATAAGCCCTGGGTGTTCTTCGGTCCAGGGTCCCTGAGGTCAGGTCGAGGCCTTGCACACCCGCTCAATGGCCTCTGCCATGGCCTCGTCCTCCTTGCGGATATCTTCCAGGGTCTTGGGTTTTACCTCCGGGGGCTTCTCCTCCAAGCCGTATTTCCACTTGAGGAATTGCTCTCCGGTATTCGGGTACAGTGCGGCTATCAGGATGTCATAGTCATCCTTTGCCAGGTCTTTCACCCTTTCCTTCACCTTTGGTAGCTCGGGCTCCAGATAGTCGGCAGCCCTTCCGGTGACAGGGGTCTCACCCCTCTTGTATCCTTTGAGCACCTTCTCCTGGACCTCAGGATCCACACCGGTGGGCGTCTTCCCATACAACCCGTACACAAGGTCCTTGACCTCGTTTGTGACCATTTTGTAGCGGCCGAAGAGCACGTTCAATACCGCCTGGACCCCAACGATCTGGCTGGTGGGGGTTACCAGGGGCGGGGTGCCCAGCTCCCTTCTGGTCACAGCCACCTCCTTGTAGACCTCGTTCAGCCGGTGCAGGGCCTTGGCCTCCTTGAGCTGGCTGACCAGGTTGGAGATCATCCCGCCCGGGACCTGGTGCAGGAGCACCCCGGTGTCTATCACCGACATCCTGTGTTTGGCCAGGTAGTCGCGGTACTTGGGGGCGACCTCCTCCAGGTGCTCGCCCATCTCCATGAGGAGCTCCATATCAAAACCCGGATCCCGCACCGTGCCGTAAAGGGTGGCCACTATGGGTTCTACGGCAGGCTGCGAAGTCCTCAAGGCGAACGGGGCCAGGCAGGTATCCACGATGTCCACCCCGGCCTTTATGGCCTCCAAGTACACCATGGAGGCCATACCGCTGGTGTAGTGCGTGTGCAGATGAATGGG